>JAHDYN010000023.1 GCA_023383735.1 Gammaproteobacteria bacterium
CGCCGGGCTCGGAGAAATCGACCTGGGCGGTGAGCATGGTCGCCGTCTTGATGCGCTGGTCACCGATGCCGGCCAGCCAGCCGAGCGCAACCGCGAGTATCGTGCCGCCGATGCAGTAGCCGACCGCGCTGACCTCATGCTCGCCGGTGGCAGCCTCCACCGCATCGAGCGCCGCGATGACGCCTTCGACGAGGTAATCCTCGAAACTTTTCTGCGCCAGGGTCTCATCGGGGTTGACCCACGAGACCGCGAAAACCGTGTAGCCCTGCGCCAGCGCCCAGCGTATGAACGATTTCTTCTCGTTGAGATCGAGGATGTAGTACTTGTTGATCCAGGCCGGAATCATGAGGATCGGCGTGCGATGCACCTGCTCCGTGGTCGGCTCGAACTGGATCAGCTGGATCAGGTCGTTCTGGAAAACCACCTTGCCGGGTGTCGTGGCCAGGTTCACGCCGAGTTCAAAGGCGTCGGGATCGCTCATGGTGATGCGCAACTCGCCCTTGCCGCGCTCCATGTCGCGCTTGAAGTTCTCAATGCCCTGGGCGAGATTCCTGCCCTGGCTCTCGTACGTGGCACGCAGGACTTCCGGATTGGTCCACACGAAGTTGCTCGGCGCAAAGGCATCGGCAAACTGCCGTGTATAGAAGTTCACCTTCTTCGCGGTCTGCGCATCCAGCCCTTCCAGCCCGGACATCGTGTCGACGAGCCAGCGCGAGGTGATCAGGTATGACTGCTTGATGTAGTCGAACAGCGCGTTTTCCTGCCAGTCGGGATGGCGGAAACGCCGATCGCCGGGTTCGGGTTCTGCAACCGGCGGGAGAGCCGGCGCTGCGGGCTGCTCGCCGCCCTGCGCCCTGGCGGCCATCGAGGCTGCCATCTGCTGCCAGAGTTGCATGTGCTGCTGCCACAACTGCAGGTTGGCCTGCATCAGGCGGGCCGGACTCATCGACAGCTGGCTTGCTGCCTCCTGCATGGCCGGAGCGACATTGAGCGGATCGAGACCTCTCCCGGCGCCGGCGGTGGGCGCCTTCATGATCTCGGCAAACATGGTCTGTGCTGCCTGCGTGTACTCGGCGAGCTGACGGGAAAATTCGGCAGGGTCGTGCGATGGGAAGCGGGGTTCTGCGGACATGTTGCGGGCTGACTGCCGCCCGGCATTCAATCCGGCGGCAGGGCGTTTACTCCTTGTGATCGGTGGGCTTGTCAGTGCTCTTCTCCGCTGGCGGACGCGGCATCATCATGTCGAGAAAGGTTTTCTGCATCTGCGTCCAGGCTTCGATGTTCTTTGCGGCCATGTCCTGCATCGAGCCCAGCGGTGAAATGGTCGGCGGCACCATGCCGAGCGGCAAGGCGCCCATCGACTTCTGGATCTGATCCTGCAGGCTCTTCTGCTGCTTCATGAAAACGTCGAGGCTGCGCTCCAGATACCCGCCCATCAGTTCCTGCAGCGGATTGCCGTAGAAGCGGATGATGTGCCGGAGCATCTCTGCCGACAGTATCGGCCGGCCGCCCTGCTCCTGCTCGGAGATCACCTGCAGCAGGATGCTGCGCGTGATGTCCTCACCGGTCGTGTCGTCGATCACCACCACGTCTTCACCGCCGGCCACCAGCTGCCGGATGCCATCCAGCGTGACATGCCGGCTCGCTTCGGTGTCGTAGAGCCGGCGATTCGCGTACTTCTTTACTGTCCTCGGCATGGGTCCAGCCACCTGATCATCGGGTTTGCCTGTCTTTCCGGTTTTGATTCTAACCCGGGATTCCGGCAGCGGTATGTGCAGCGCGACACGGGCTCAGCCCTGCCGCGAGCTGCCCGGAAACAGAAAAAGGGCGCTCACCTCAGCGGTGAGCGCCCCCTTCGGATCGGCAAAGTCTGTATTCAGGCAGCCTTGGTCTGGCTGGCAGCCACCGTGGCCTGCGCCTTGGCCTGTACGCTGCCGGCGATTTCCACGTACTCCTGGGTACGACGGGCCAGCTGTTCACCGAAAGCGCGGGTGAACTCCATCTGACGGGTCAGGAACTCGCCGTAGTTGGCGACGTTGGTCGGCAGGCGGGCCTGTTCGACGGCGAAATTGATGCAATCGCCCAGTACGGCGTAGTTCTGCTGGGAGAGGCGCTCGAAAGCTTCAACGGCGACGCCATTGAAAGCGCGCAGCGGCTCCAGAGCCTCTTTCTGGAAACCGGGGAAACTCGGGAACTGGTTGAGGTTGCTCATGTGCGGGGCTCCTTGGAAGCGGGTTGTTCATCAGGGACAAGACCCATTCTAGGGGGAAATGTTGTGCAGCGCAAGAGGAAAATGGTATTTCTGCAAGTCACTGTTTTTAGATGACTAATATGCTAATACAATCAGCATGACACCCCAGGATAATGCACTGCACACGGCGTAGCACCGGTTCAGACACCCTGGATCCGGCCTCGGCATGCAAACGGGGAGCCGCAGCGGGCTGCGCGCTCAGGGGGTGATTTCGACGACCGTCTGGCCGAAGCTGACTTCGCCATCGCTGTGATCGATCAGCCCCAGGTGCAGGCCGGGCGACAAGCCCTGCCAGGCGATATTGATGCTGGCCGGACCGCCGGTGGCGAGACTGCCCGGCGCGCCCAGCGTCGCATTGCCGCGATCGGCGCCGACTGCCCAGACCAGCAGGTTGAAGGTCGCACTGCCGCCGCTGGTATCAAAGCCGTGCACGTCGACGTAATACTCGCCCGGGGCGACATGGTCTTCGCCTTCAGCCGGGATGAGATTGATGGCCTCGTTCGAATCAGCATTCTGGCTCGGCGCAGCCTCGTCGGTACAGGCACCAAAGCCCGGACAGGCGTAGAGGTAGAGATCCAGGTCGGCATCGCCGTTGCGCGCTTCGTTGAACAGCGCGACGCGCAGGTAACGCGTGCCTTCCGGCACGATGATCGGGATACGGCGCACGCTGGCGGGCAGCGTACCGCTGCCGGGCTGTACGAAGCTGTAGCTGTTGCTCCAGTCCTCGGCAACCGTGGCATCGGTGAGCGCCGCGCGCAGCTCGTCCGGCTGGGCCTGGTTGGCGGCTTCGAGCCCGCGGAGCACGGCGCGATATGTCCCCGTGTAGCCGCTGCGCAGGGCCACATCGAGGCTGCCATCGGCGCCGCTGCCGGCAACGAAGACGGGTGCGGCGAAGCGCAGCGCCTTGATGGCCAGCGGCGAGCGCACGCTGGTTGCTCCGGACGACCAGGTCAAGGCACCGAACTGCCAGGCATCGAAGGTGGTGTACTGCGTCGAGAGCCGGATCTCGAAATCCGCACTCTCGCCGGCTCCGAGTGACAACAGCGAGGGACTGACCTCGGCATTGATCGTGGTCGGCATGTCGACGCTGGCAACGAACTGCGCTGCGTCGCCCACGTTGGTCACCCGCCGCCGGATGATCTGCTCACTGACCAGATCATCGGTGGCAATCGTCGGCAGATTGAGGTCGCTGCCATCGGTCGCGTAACCGTCGGCCTCCAGGCGCGCGCAATCGACAGAACTGTCCCGCGGCTGATCGCGGCCACAGAGAAAGGCGTCGTAGTCGTCTGCACCGGCGTCATAGACGAGTCCCGGCGCAAACGCCGCATTGGGCACCACATGACCAGCGCCGAAGTCGAAGGGATCAGCCGGCGTTTCGCCGTCCTGATTGAGCACATCCTGGCGCGCCGTGGTGACCAGTGCGGAGCGCAGCGCCGCCGGACTCCAGTCCGGGTGGGCCTCCTTGAGCAGGGCCGCGATCCCGGCCACATGCGGAACCGCCATGGAGGTTCCGGACAGGTACTGGAAGCTTTCACCGCGCAGGTTGTTGGCCACATCCGGTGTCTGCGCGCCGAGGATGTCCACGCCCGGCGCAGTGAGGTCCGGCTTGAGCACATCGGGTTGCCACTTGCTCGGGCCGCGTGCAGAGAACGCTTCCATGCGATTGCCGGGATCGGCAACCCGCAGGAACAGGCCCTTCTGCAATGTCACTCCGACGGTGTCACCGGCAACCAGCCGCGCGCGCAACAGTTCGCCATCGTCATGACCGATCATCAGCGCCGGGATGGTGATGCCGCTGCGCGAGCCATTCATCAGCAGCGCTTCACCCTGGTCGCTGAATATCAGCGCGGCTTTGGCACCGGCGTCCTGGACGTTGCGGACCTTGGTATCGAAGTTGCAGCCACCGCGCTGCACCAGGGCGATCTTGCCGCTGACTTCGCCGGTGTTGCGCACGGTTTCGCAGGCATCGAAGGTGGTACCGACCATGGTGTCGAAAAAGCCGAAGACGCCATCGTCGACCAGCACGAGATCATGGGTCAGCGGCCCCTTGTCCCTGAGACGCGGCGTGAATGCGGCTTCGATCGCCACATAGTCCTTCTGCACGCTGGCCGGACTGTTGACGCGGATCGCATCGCGGAAGCGTTCGCCGCGCCGGCTGGAGGCGCCTACGGCAAGCACCCACGGCGCGGCAGCAGGGGATACGACCGACTCCGGCGCCGGTCCTTCATTGCCGGCAGCTGCAACCACCAGCACGCCGGCATTCCCGGCGGCCAGCAGCGCAAGATCGTCGGCATCGACGATATCGTCATCGCTGCCCACCGAGTAATTGATGATGTCCACACCATCGGCCACGGCATCCTCGATGGCCTGGGTGAGGTCGGCAGTACTGCAGGTGCCGCGCAACTCGCCCGGCTCCAGCCAGCAGGCCTTGTACACGGCGACGTGCGCCCGCTGCGCCATGCCACTGATCTTGTCGACGAACTCGCCGCCGAGCGTTGCGCTCACGCGATTGCCGGCCGCGACCGAGGCGATATGCGTGCCATGGCCGTCGGCATCCCTGGGCGAAATGAACTCGTTCTCGTCGAGCGCATATTCCTGGAGAAAGCCGTTGATGTAGTAGCGCGCACCGACCAGCTTGTTGTTGCAATCGGTGACCGAGAAACCCTCACCGGCCTCGCACTGCCCCTGCCAGTTGGCGGGCGGCGCAAAGACCAGCTGGTCCGGGCGCGACTTGAAGCGCTTGCAGAGCCACAGGCCAAGCAGGGAGCTTTCCGCCCAGCTCGAACGGCAAAGCCGCGGGCGTTTCGCCGGAATCGTGTCCTTGAAGCTGACGTGGCCTGGCGCGATGCCGCTGTCGATCACGCCGATCACCACCCCCTCGCCACCGAGCTTCCTGCCCTTCCAGAGACCGCTGTCTGCAGCGGTCAGGCCGAGAAATCCCGGGCTGTCGTTGGTCTTGACCTGCTGCTTCCGGTCTTCCCAGACATTGAGCACGCCCTTCTGCGCCCTGAGCTTGTGCGCCTGCGCAGGTGTCAGGCGCGCGGAAAACCCGTTCAGGGCATAGCGGTAGCTGTAGAGCTTGGCATGCCGGGCGCCGACCCTGGCGAGCGCCGCATCGTGCTGGGCGACCAATCCTTCTGCATGGCGCCGAACCGCAGGCGAGCGGACTTCCAGGCGGGCACGGCGCCCCTGCCGGTGCAGGCGAGGCTCGGCGACCGCCGGGGGGGCGGCCAGCTGGACGATGTACACGCGTTCCCCACCGTCATCAGTAGCGATCGGTTGCAGGCGCGTTGCCGCGGCAGGCGCCGGGGCGGCCGCCAGCGTGTGCATGAAGAGCACCGCAGATGCAGCAATGCGGTATTTCCGACCGATGTTCATGCATGACCGGCCGGGATCTTGCTTTTCTGGTGCCCCGGCAAAGGGTTGGCACTTATTGTTAAGTGGTCAGCCTAACACAGCTTTCTTTTTTGTCGCCTTCTTCTTTGCACCCGCTTTCTTGCCGGCACCGGTCTTCTTCCTGGCAGCAACCGGCGGCGCAGAGCCATCCGCCACGGCCTTCTTCGGTGCCTTCTTCCTGGCCGCTTTTTTCGTCGCCTTCTTGACGACTTTCTTGCCCCAGCGGCGCTTGCGTACCGGCGCCTCGGCAAGCATCTGGCGCGCCTCTTCAAGCGTGATGGACTCGGGCTCCCGGTCCTTTGGTATCCGGGCATTGCGCTCGGCGTCGGCCAGGTAAGGGCCCCAGCGACCATTCAATATGCGGATGCCGTCCACGCCGAAGTCCTTGATGAGCTTCTTGGCATCGGCCTCCTGTTTGGCGCGGATCACCTCGATGGCTTCTTCCAGCGTGACTTTCAGCGGATCGATTTCCTGCAGGGAGGCGTATTTCTTGACGACCTCGCCGGTCTCCTTGTCGACCGTCTCGTACTGCACATAGGGGCCGAACATCCCGGTATTGGCGCTCACCGGCTCGCCACTTGGCAGGTTGCCGAGCTTCCGGGGCAACTTGAACAGCTCGAGCGCGTCGGGCAGCTCGATGTTGAACATGCTCTGCCCGGGCTGGAGGCCCTTCCACTTCGGCTTTTCCTCGTCGTCACGGGTGCCGATCTGTATGAAGGCGCCGTAACGGCCGAACCGCGCGGAAACCGGACGGCCGGAGGCCGGATCCTTTCCGAGGTCGCGGGCCTGCACCGCCTCATCGCGGCTCACGGCCTTGTCCTTTTCCTTGAGCAGCACCGCGAAGGGCTGCCAGAACTCTTCCAGCACCGGCACCCATTCGCATTCGCCCCGCGAGATCTGGTCGAGCTCGTCTTCCATGTGTGCGGTGAAGTCGTAATCCACATAGCGGGTGAAGTGGCTGGTGAGAAAACCGCTCACCACGCGCCCGCCGTCCGTGGGCTTGAGCGCCCGGCCCTTCATCTCGGCGTACTTGCGATTGAGCAGCGTCGAGATGATCGACGCATAGGTGGAAGGACGACCGATGCCGCGCTCTTCGAGCGCCTTGACGAGGCTCGCTTCCGTATAGCGCGGCGGCGGCTCGGTGAAATGCTGCTCCGGGCGCACGGCTTCCAGCGACAGCAGGTCGCCCTCGCTGACGGCCGGCAGCTTGAGATCGGCATCGTCGTCACCGTCGTCATCGCGGCCCTCGAGATAGACGGCGATAAAGCCCGGGCTGACCAGCGTTGAACCTGATGCCCGGAACCGGCCGGCCTCGGCACGCTGCGCAGGCACCAGGTCGACAGCCAGCTGATCGTAAACGGCTGGTTCCATCTGCGAAGCAATGGTGCGCTTCCAGATCAGGCTGTAGAGCTTGAACTGCTCGTCGCTGAGAAATCGCTGCAGCGATTCCGGCGTGCGACGGATGCCGGTCGGCCGTACGCCCTCGTGCGCTTCCTGGGCATTCTTTGCCGTGGTCTTGTAGACGTTCGGCTGCGCCGGCAGGCTGGCCTTGCCATAGCGCTCGACGATCAGCCCGCGGATATCCTCGATGGCTTCTTTCGCCAGTCCGACCGAGTCGGTACGCATGTAGGTGATCAGGCCGACCGTGCCCTCGTCGATGGCCACGCCCTCATAGAGCTTCTGCGCAACCTGCATGGTGTTGCGCGCACGGAAACCGAGCTTGCGCGAGGCTTCCTGCTGGAGGGTCGACGTGGTGAACGGTGGTGCCGGACGGCGGCGGCGCTGGCTCCGCTCCACGCCCTTGACGCGCAGTTTGCCGCCGGCAGCAGCCTCGAGCGTGCTGCGGGCCTCGTCTGCCTGGGCAGCATTCTGGAAACTGAAGATCTCGGGCTTCTCGCGATTGAAGCTGTCGATGACCTTGCGTCCGGCATACTCGACCAGGCGTGCCGTGAAAAACTGCGGTGCAGTCCCCGTCAGGGCATCGATGGACCAGTATTCCTGGCTGCGGAAGGCCTCGATGGCTTCCTCGCGCTCGACCAGCATGCGCAGCGCCGGGCTCTGCACGCGGCCGGCCGACAGCTTCGGACTGATCTTCCGCCACAAGAGCGGCGAGAGCTTGAAGCCGAGCAGATGATCGAGCGCACGCCGGGCACGGTAGGCATTGACCAGATCCATGGAGACCTGGCGCGGCGATTCGATGGCTTCGCGGACCGCGCGCTCGGTGATCTCGTAGAACACGACCCGGTATACGGAACGTCCCTTGAGCAGCCCGCGCTCGCCGAGCACCTCCTGCAGGTGCCAGGAAATGGCTTCCCCCTCGCGGTCCGGGTCGGTGGCCAGATAGAGCGTATCGGCCTTCTTCAGCGCGTTGGCGATGGCAGTGATGTGACGATCCTTGTCCTCGGCCACCGCATACTTCATCTCATAGCCGTGCTCCGGATCGACCGCACCGTCCTTCTCCAGCAGGTCGCGCACGTGCCCATAGGAGGCGAACACCTTGAAGTCCTTGCCGAGGTACTTCTCGATGGTCTTTGCCTTTGCCGGCGACTCCACGACGACGATACTGCTCATGCGCTCCCAAACCCGGGCTGGTGATCTGCAGAAAACGCGGACTCTACAGACGACGAAGCCGCGACACTAGCGCGGCTTTGACACAGAAACACGGAAAAACGCTCAATGCATGGCGTCCGCGCTTTCCTCGAAGACCAGATCTTCCATGCGTGAAAAGGCGGTTTCCTGCCCCGGCTGGGCAAACAGGACCATCAGCACCACCCACTTGAGCTGTTCCTTGTCGACCGTGTCCGAGTCCAGCGCCATCAGCCGGTCGATCACCACCTCGCGCTGCGCGCCCGAGAGTATGCCCACCTGCTCCAGATAGAGCAGATAACCGCGGCAGTCGAGGTCCAGCCGGCGTATCTCCACCTCATTGTAGACACGCATCGAGCGTTCGCCGGGGACGCCTGAATACGGTGCACTGGTTTCGTTCAGTCCATCGAGCCAGTCCAGTGCGCTGTCCACTTCCGGCTCACCGAAACCGGCCCGCAGCAGCTCGTCGCGCAGCACATCCTGGTCTGCGGCTTCGGGCTCCTGTTCGGTATAAGTCTCGAAAAGGTACAGGAGAACATCGAGAACGGTATCGCTCATTATTCGACGCTCCGGTTGACCCTCTGATAGCGGCCGCCAGTCAGCGACCGCACCAATCCCTGCAATTCGAGGATCAGAAGCATGGAGGAAAGCTCCCCGATCGTCAATCCGCAGCGCGATGCCAGCGCATCGACAGCAACCGGACTGCAGCCCATCGCAGCCAGCAACTGCGCATGCGCCGCATCGACATCTGCCGCCGGAACAGGGCTTCCCGCTGCAGCGGCATCGCGCTTTGCGGATTGCTGTCCCGACGCATCCTCGGACTGCAGGCCGGCGAGCAGTCCGCCGAGTTCGTCGACGATATCCGTTGCCGTCTCCACCAGGCGCGCGCCTTCACGCAGCAACTGATGACAGCCACGCGCGACAGGATTATGTATCGACCCCGGAATGGCAAAGACCTCACGGCCCTGCTCCATCGCATGCCGCGCGGTGATCAGCGCACCGCTCCTGACGCTGGCCTCGACGACCAGCACACCGACGGCCAGGCCGCTGATGATCCGGTTGCGGCGTGGAAAGTTGCTGCGCGAAACCGGCGTGCCCGGCGCGAACTCGGAAACCACCGCGCCGCCGCCGGCGATGATCTGTGCGACCAGCCCGGCATGCCGACGCGGGTACACGGTGTCCGGACCGGTACCGCACACGGCGATGGTCCGTCCGTTCGGTGCAGCCAGCGCACCGAGATGGGCGGCCGCATCGATGCCTTCGGCCAGGCCGCTGGTGATGCAGAAGCCCGTTCCGGCCAGGTGTGCGGCAAAACTGCGCGCCGTATCGGCACCTTCGGCAGTCGCATTGCGGCTGCCGACGATTGCAAGCTGCGGCAGGCTCAGGGCATCGAGGTTGCCGGACACGAACAGCACCGGCGGAGGACGCGAAATTTCCCTGAGCAGGGCGGGATAGTGCGGATCATCGATCCGCAGCAGATGGTGATCCGGCACCGACAGCCAGGACTCAAGCGCCTGGGTCATCCGGGCTTCGTTGGCCACTGTGCTCCTTGCGACCGGTCAGGGACCGAGCCGCCAGCAACGAAGCGCCGCTCAGTCGGGGTTACGCACCTTGTCCAGTACGTGAATGGCACTCTCGGCGCTCATGACCAGACCGTAGCTGATCCGGTCATATGTCTTGAACACCATTAGAACCCCGGCGTGCTCGTCGGGCAACTGTACTTTGCGGTCGAACACACCGCTTTTGACCTTGTCGTTCACTCTGTCACCCGCCTGCCAGATGGCGAGCACATGGCCGGCCTCCATCCCGTCGCGGGCACCGCGGTTGATGATCACGGCCTGGTACTGGCCGATCTGCGTGACGCCATCGACAACGTGGATGATGCGCCCTTCGATCTGCTTGTCCGGCGCGCGTGGCGTGAAGTACATGGGCGGCGGCATGTCACTGCGCGCGACGCGGTCACCGATCACCACTTCCCGCGTCGAGGCATTGAGCTGCATCGTTGCCGGATCGCCGCTCCGGGTCACCCTGCCCTCGGAAACAAAAATGCCTTCATAGCCAACGGTGTCGCCATCATCCGGATCGATGAGCTTTTCGCCCGGGTGAATCAGGTTGTAGCTGCCGTCCGGGTCGATGGACTTGCCGCGGACGTAGACATCGTTGCCCGTTGCACCGACCAGGTGGTCGTCGCGCAGCGCCACGACATAGGGCATCTGGTCATACTCTTTCTTCTCCAGCACCGCGTTCTTGCTGAGAAATGGCCCCACGATGCCGTAGGGCAGGGTCTGGATTGCCGAATCCATCGACTCTTCGCGAACCCGCGGCGAGAGTTTTTCGCTGCCGGTTGCGGCGCCACGCTGCAGACGGAGCTGCGGCTTGCCGTCCACGTACACCAGCGTGAGCACATCACCCGGATAGATAAGGTGCGGATTCTCGACCTGTGGATTGACGTGCCAGATTTCCGGCCAGTACCAGGGATCGCGCAGGAATCGGGCCGAGATATCCCAAAGGGTATCGCCCGCCTTCACCACATAGGTGTCCGGATGCGAGGGATTCAGCACGGCGCCTCCACCCTGCTGTGCATTCAGGCCACTGGCAAAGCTGGCGAGCGCCACCAGCAATACACCGGCCAGACGGCTGCGAAAACCACTCGGCTGGACTGGCCTGGACTGGGAGATTTTCATGGGGACTCCATCCCTGCTGGAAGACCTGCCGACGACGAATGGCCCCACGGTATACTCATGGCACTCGCGCGACAGACCCGCTGCGACAACAACCCCGGGGAAACCCGACCCCGGCTGAACATTGCCAGATGTATCATAATTTTGAGCAAGTTACATAGCACTTGGTGCCAAACTGTGAAGGAAGCGACATGGCGGTACTGAAAATCCTCGAGTACCCCGATCCGCGTCTGCGGACAAAGGCGCAGCCGGTCAAGGCCGTGACGGCCGAGCACCGCCAGCTGGCCGACAATATGTTCGAAACCATGTACGCAGCGCCGGGCATAGGCCTCGCCGCCACGCAGGTGGACCGGCATATCTGCCTGCTGGTGCTGGACGTGTCCGAAACCCGCGACCAGCCCCTGTGTTTCATCAACCCCGAAATCCTCAGCCGTGACGGCAGTGAAGTCCATGAAGAGGGCTGCCTGTCGGTACCCGGCGTGAATGAACCGGTGGAACGTGCGGCACGCATCCGCGTCCGGGCACTCGACCGGGACGGCAAGCCCTTCGAGCTCGAGGCCGAGGGTCTGCTGGCCGTCTGCATCCAGCACGAAATGGATCACCTGGAAGGCAAGCTGTTCGTCGACT
>JAHDYN010000476.1:0-223 GCA_023383735.1 Gammaproteobacteria bacterium
CGAGGATAATGTGCTGGTGACCGCTGATGGCCATCGGAACCTGACGCGCGAAGCACAGAACCGTTGACCCAGGAATTTCCCGTGCCGCAGAACAACACGCCTGGCCAGTCCTTCACCAGCCACAGGACAGCCATTCAACTTGCACGACTGGTTCCGGCACTGCTGTGCGGACTGCTCGCCGCCTGCGGCTCAGGCCCTGATCAGGCAGCCGGCAGCCCCGGCG
>JAHDYN010000476.1:233-1567 GCA_023383735.1 Gammaproteobacteria bacterium
GTTTTGGCGGAGCTGCCCCCGTCGCCGTGATCGCCCAACGCCTTGAACCGCAATCCTTCATCGACAGCTACACGGCGCTGGGTACGGCACAGGCGAAAGAATCCATCGAGGTAACCGTCCGTTCCAGCAGCGTTGTCACGGGTATCAATTTCCGCGAAGGCCAGCAGGTCCGGGCCGGACAGGTACTCGTGGAACTCGACACGCGACAGGAAGCCGCCAGCCTGAGCCTGGCCGAAGCACAACTCAAGCAGGCCGAAAGCCAGTACCGCCGCAGCCAGGCACTCGCAGCCACGCAGGTGGTGTCGGCTGCCGACCTCGACCAGCTGGAAGCCAACCTGGCCGTGGCCAGGGCGCAGGTACGCGGCGCAAGGGCCCGGCTCGATACGCTGTCCGTCCGGGCGCCCTTTGCCGGCGTGGTGGGCCTGCGCAAGGTCAGCCTCGGCGACCTGGTCAGCCCGGATACCGTCATCACCACGCTCGATGACGTCAGCACCATAAAGCTCGGCTTCTCGATACCCGAAACATTCATGGACACGGTGCATACCGGCATGCCGATCTCGGCAGTCACCGCCGTCTACCCGGACCGGCCGTTCGTCGGCGAGGTCACCAGCATCGATTCCCGTGTCGACCCGGTCACGCGCTCGGTTGCGGTGATAGCGACCCTGCCCAATGCCGGTGGCGCCCTCAAACCCGGCATGTTCATGACCGTCAAGCTCGAAAAGCGCCGCGAAGCGGTGTTGCTGATCGCCGAAGAAAGCCTGGTGCCGCGCGAAGGCCGACAGTACGTCTTTGTCGTCGAGGACGGCAAGGCGGCGGAACGCGAAGTGGTACTCGGTGGCCGCACGCCCGGCTTCGCCGAGATCCGCAGCGGCCTTGAAGCAGGCGCGGTGGTAGTCACCGAAGGCACGCAGCGCCTGCACGATGGCACACCGGTCAGCGTGAAAACCGGAACCTGAGCAGGGCGGGAGGACTGGCGCAAATGATCCTGTCAGACATCTCGGTACGCCGGCCGGTATTCGCTGCGGTTCTCAGTCTGATTCCGGTCATTCTCGGTCTGCTCGCGGTCAGCCGCCTGCCGATACGCGAGTTTCCCAACGTCGATCCGCCGGTGGTGACGGTAAGTACGGTTTACCGGGGTGCATCGGCCGAAGTCATCGAGCGGCGTGTCACGCAGGTCATCGAGGACCAGATTTCCGGCATTTCCGGGGTGCAGAAGCTCACCTCCAGCAGCCAGGACGAGCGCTCGAACATCGTCGTCGAGTTCAGCCTGGATCGTGACCCGGATGGCGCCGCCAATGATGTGCGCGAGCGCGTTGCGCGCGTCCAGAAGCAGT
>JAHDYN010000477.1 GCA_023383735.1 Gammaproteobacteria bacterium
CCAGCCCCGTTTCGCCGGAGAACAGCTCACCGATCGAGTCGAAGTCCGCGGCGATCGCCGCATCGAGCCGGGTTGCATCGGTGGCCAGCTTGCCGTCGATCTGGGTGGTTACGCCGATACTGGCCAGCGATGCCGCATCGGCACCGGGCACCCCGCTGATCTCGCGGCGCAACTGGTCACGGATGCCGCGTACCGTCGAATCGCCGAGCAGCGGTGCCGCGTCCCTGGTGTCCTTGTTGTACTTCGTCAGTTCGGTGACGGTGTCGATCAGCTTGTTGTAGCTGTTGACGAAGTTGCCCACGGAGCGTTTTGCGCCATCGGTGTCATAGCCGATGCCGAGGGCGAGTTCAGTGCCGGGATTCGCGCTGACCAGGTTGAGCGTCACGCCTTCAATGGCGTCGCTGATCTTGTTCGTTGCACTGCTGACGATGACGCCGTCGATGACCACACCGGCATCCGTCGCAGCCGTCAGCTGCGTCATGGTGTTCGCGGGGCCGCCGGCAGTGTAAACCAGTGGAGCCAGGCCGCCATCGCCGCCGTTGACCGCCACGCTGATGGCATTGTCGATACCCGTCTTCGTCGCGCTCAGGACCAGGTGTGCGCCGTCCGTGCCGTTGACGATCGTGGCGCGCACACCGGGATTGTCGGGTGCAGCGTTGATTGCGTTGCGGATGTCGTTCAGGGAGTTGGCTGAATCGCCGATGGCGATATTCGAGGTGGCGCCATTGACCGTGATGCTGATGATGCCGGTGCCGACCGCGCTGGTGGCATCGGGCAGCGCGGCGGTGCTGAGCCGGTGTGCCTTGGCCAGCGCCGTGACTTCGACCAGGTAATTGCCCGGCAACGAACTGGTGCTGGCCGTCGCGGTGAATACCTTCTCGTCGCCAACCGTGACCTTGCGGCCCTGGAAGGTGTTGATCTCCTTCAGGCCCTTGAGTGAATCCTGGAACGTGGCGAGCGCGCTCCTGAACTTGCCGAGCGCCGAAAGCAGCTCATTGGCCTTCGATTCCCGGGCGGTCAGCCGGTTGGCAATGGGTGCGCGTTCAGCGGCGACCAGCTGGTCGACGATACCGGCGATGTCGAGGCCGGAGCCACTGCCTGATGAGGTTATCGTTGCCATGCGTACATAGAGTCCGGATCAGGTTCTGTTGATGAATTCCTGCTCCTCAGCAAAGCAAGTTGCGTGCCATCACGCGAGTTCGCTGAGAATCCCGCCTCCGGTGGCGCTGATCGATGAGGCCAGTTTCAACACCTCTTCGGTGGGTATCTGGCGGATGACTTCCTGTGTTTCCGGGTTGACCACGCGGACTACGGTACGTCCGCTGCCTTCGTCCACGCTGATCTGCAGTTCCCGCTGTGAGGCACGCACATAACTCTGGATGCGACTCAGGGCTTCTGCAACGCGTTCCGGTGTTGCTTCCCGGCTGGATGTTTCCGGCAGGCTCTTGCCGAGCGCCGGCAAAACCTTGCCGCCCTGGTCCGCCTTGGCCGGAGTCGTCGCCATTGCGCTGGCGGCATTGCGAATCATCACACTGTCCATGTTTCACCTCTCCTGGAGGC
>JAHDYN010000024.1:0-4569 GCA_023383735.1 Gammaproteobacteria bacterium
TGATCTTCAGGTTCATCACCGACTGCATCTTCACACTGCGCGGGTCACCGAGGATCGAGCGGTTGCCGAGCGAACGCGGACCGAACTCCATCCGCCCCTGATGCCAGCCCACCACGTTTTCCGCCGCGAGGATGCCGGCAACGGTGCCGATCAGCTCCTCGTCGGCCATTTCCCGGTAGACCGCACCGGCCGCATCCAGTTGCTCGCGGATTTCCGCATCGCTGTAGGCCGGCCCCAGGTAGCTGCCGTTCATCCGGTCACGGCCGCCGGTGTCGCGCAGCTGGCCCAGGTGCTCGTGCCAGACCACGGCCGCCGCACCCAGGGCACCGCCGGCATCGCCTGCTGCCGGCTGTATCCAGATGTTTTCGAATGGACCTTCACGCAACAGCCGGCCATTGGCCACGCAGTTGAGCGCCACACCACCAGCCAGGCAGAGGTTCCGCACACCCGTATCGGCATGCAGGGCGCGGGCAAGTCGCAGCACCACCTCTTCCGTCACCGCCTGGATCGATGCCGCCAGATCCATCTCGCGCTGCGTGACCGGCGACTCGGCCTTTCGCGGCGGACCCCCGAAAAGGTCGGCGAAACGCTGGTTGGTCATGGTCAGCCCGGTACAGTAGTTGAAGTACTGCATGTCGAGCCGGAAGCTGCCATCCGCCTTCAGGTCCATCAGCTTGTCGAGGATCAGCTGCGCATACTTTGGCTGGCCATAGGGCGCAAGCCCCATCAGCTTGTACTCGCCGGAGTTGACCTTGAAACCGGTGAAATAGGTGAAGGCCGAATACAAGAGGCCCAGCGAGTGCGGGAAATCGATTTCCCAGAGCGGCTTCAGCTGGTTGCCGCTGCCAAGCCAGGCCGAGGTGGTGGCCCACTCGCCAACCCCGTCCATGCACAGCACCGCCGCCTGGTCGTACGGGCTCATGTAAAACGCCGAACCCGCATGTGAACGGTGGTGGTCGCTGAACAGCAGCGGCGGCAGCTCGCGCTCCCTGCAGCCGGCAATGGCGGCGAACTCGCGCTTGAGGGTGGTCTTGAGGTAGAGCTTTTCCTTGAGCCAGACCGGCATCGCCGCGATGAAGGAACGCAGGCCGCCGGGGGCATGGCTGAGATAGGTTTCCAGCAGTCGCTCGAACTTGATCAGCGGCTTGTCGTAGAAAACGATGTGGTCCACATCGCGCAGGCCGATGCCCGCCTCACGCAGGCAATAGTCGATGGCCCCGGCGGGAAACCGCGCATCGTGCTTGCGCCGGCTGAATCGCTCCTCCTGGGCGGCAGCCACCACCCGCCCACCCTCCAGCAGGGCTGCTGCGCTGTCGTGGTAATAGGCGGAAATGCCGAGAATTCGCATGGGGCGCAACTATACGACAGTTAAATGCGCCACAGATCCGGCTATCATGGATCCGTCCCGTTGCCGGCAATGCAGGAGATCGCCATGCAGACCACCCGCAGAGATGTACTGTCCTTCGCATCGATCGGCGCCGCAGGCGCTGCCGGTCTGGCGCTGGGTGCCTTCGCGCCGACGGCCGACGCTGCCGGCAGCGTCGGCGGCAAGGGGCCGGCCATCGAAGGTCCCCTCCTCGACCTGCGCACCGGCAAGGGCAACCAGATGGCCTACGCGCGCATCCAGGGTGACACCGACTGGGGCAAGCAGAAATATTTCTGGTTCAAGGGCTACGTCAATGCCGTCCAGCCCGGCCAGCGCGCCGTGAACCTGGTGGGTTCGCAGGGCTTTGGCGCCATTCGTCTCATCCAGCGGCCCGACGGCGCGATCGAGCGCCTGTGCCGCGAGATCATTCTCTAGACGGACCTGCGCAGCGGCGAAGTCCTGAGCGAATGGAAGAACACCCTGACCGGCGAGACGGTGAAACCGGTGCACGTCGACAACGATCCCTTCAACTACCTGATCGAGGAATTCTTCCCTGCACCGCCGTCCTTCGGCGGCCTCAACAAGGACGGGCCGCCGCCCAAACGCGTGCCCTTCATCCTGCCCTGGTACCAGCATGGCGACTGGCTGGAGATGGAAATCCACATCCACCTGGCCTACCCCAGCGCGCTGCAACCGGACAAGTGGCCGCGCGAGTCCGCCGGCCCGATCGCGCAGGTTTCGGAGTACTTTGCGCACCATGTACGCGCCGAAGACATGCAGAACCCGAAGCTGACCACGGTGGACTACCGGGGCACGTGGAATCGCGTCACGCCATGGCTGCCGTGGATGCTGATGGGCCAGGCGCCGGGCTTCTGCCTCTACAACTGCTTCATGGGCACGACCAGCAACCTCGACGAGATCTTCGGCCGGCCGGTGCTGGACTACGCGGAAAAGCACTACGCGAAGTATTTCAACGCACCGGAAAAATGGACCGGCGAGCCCAGCCTGTCGAGCCTCGAGCACTACGCGCACACGCAGAAGCCGGCGCCGGTCAAGCCGGCAGGAGCGCCAGCCCCGAAGTGAGGGCCTGCGTGAGCTGACGCAGCTCGGCGGGCGCGATGACATAGGGCGGCATCAGGTAGATCAGCCGGCCGAAGGGCCGGATCCAGACGCCGGCCTCGACAAAGCAGCGTTGCAGTTCGGCGACAGGTACCGGTTGTTTCGTCTCGACCACGCCGATCGCCCCGAGCACGCGCACATCGGCAACGGCCGGATGGCTGGCGAGCGGTGCGAGTTCGGCACGCAGCTGCGCTTCGATCGCCTGCACCCGGGCCTGCCACGGACTGTCGAGCAGCAGCGCCGTACTGCGCGAGGCAACCGCAGCAGCCAGCGGATTGGCCATGAAGGTGGGTCCGTGCATCAGCACGCCACCGTCGGCCGAAATGCCATGCGCGACGCGCCGCGTGGTCAGCGTGGCGGCCATGCTCAGGTATCCGCCGGTCAAGGCCTTGCCGAGACAGAGAATGTCGGGCTCCACGCCGGCATGCTCGCAGGCGAACAGGCGTCCGGTGCGCCCAAAGCCGGTGGCGATCTCGTCGGCAATCAGCAGCACGTCATGCCGCCGGCACAGTTCGGCAAGCTCGCGCAGGTAGTCAGCCGAATAAAACCACATGCCGCCGGCACCCTGCACGACCGGCTCGAGGATCACGGCCGCGAGTTCACCGGCATGCCGGGCGATGAGCGCCGCGAAGCTGTCGATATCGCCCGGCTGCAGTGCCTCGCCAAAGCGGCTTCGCGGACGATCGGCAAACAGGTGGCGCGGCAGCACCGCGGCAAAACGCTGGTGCATGCCATTGACCGGATCACATACCGCCATCGCGCCGAAGGTATCCCCATGGTAGCCGCCGCGGATCGTGAGCAGGCGCGACCTGCGCGGCTGCCCCTGCGCCTGCCAGTACTGCAGCGCCATCTTGATGGCCACCTCGACGGACACCGAACCGGAATCGCAGAAGAACACATGCTGCAGCGGCTCCGGCGTGATGGCGATCAGCTGGCGCGCAAGACTGATCGCCGGCTCGTGCGTGAGCCCGCCGAACATCACGTGCGCCATGCGACCGGCCTGTTCCGTGAGCGCCCGGTTCAGTTCCGGATGGTTGTAACCGTGGATCGCACACCACCACGATGACATCCCGTCGATGAGCTCGCGTCCATCCGCCAGGTTCAGGCGCACCCCGGTCGCGGAAACCACCTGATAGGCCGGCAGGGCTGCCGCCATGGATGCATAGGGATGCCAGATGTGCTCGCGATCGAAGTCGGACATCAGCGTGACCCGAACAGGCTGGTCGCGTCGAGCCAGGTGTTCAGCGTCCCGGGCGTACAACCCCCGGCAAAGAAGGGTACCGTGCCGAGCCTCAAGGCCGGCAGCCGCGATTCCAGCGTGCGCAGGTTGTCCTCAAGTGCATCCATCTCCGGCACCATGCAGTTCGCCACCCAGCCCGCGAGTTCCAGACCGGCAGCGCGAATCGCCGCCGCCGCCAGCAGGGCATGATTGATGCAACCGAGACGCATCCCCACCACCAGTATCACCGGATAAGCGAGCGTGGCAGCGAGATCGGCCATGGTGTCAGTCTCGTTCAAGGGCACCAGCCAGCCGCCTGCCCCCTCGACCAGCACGACCTCCGCACCACCCGCTGCCTGCGCGCGCACATGCCCGGCCAGTGTTGCCACATGCAGCGCGATACCGGCCCGTTCAGCCGCGATGTGCGGTGCAATCGCGGGCTCGAGGGCCACCGGATTCACGGCTGCGTAGTCAGGCACGGGACTGGAGCAACGCTGCAACAGCAGGGCATCCTCGTTCACCAGCCGCCCGCCAGCACGCACACAGCCCGCCGCCACCGGCTTCAGGCCGAGGCTGCGCAAACCATGTGCCTGTGCAGCCAGCAGCAGCGCCGCACTCACCTGGGTCTTGCCCACGCCGGTATCGGTACCGGCAACGAAGTAGCACCGGGGCCTCACCCTGGCGCTGCCTCGGCAAGCGCCGCGAGCAGGCTGTCGATATCGGCAGACTCGTGCAGCGCCGAGAAAGTGATACGCAGGCGCGCGGTCCCCGCGGGTACCGTGGGCTGGCGGATCGCACCGACCAGCACACCGCGCGATTCAAGCGCTGCGCCGAGCGCCATGGTGGCGGCAGACGCGCCGATGAT
>JAHDYN010000024.1:4579-8125 GCA_023383735.1 Gammaproteobacteria bacterium
GGCAGCAGCTGCAGGCCGAGCTGTGCGGCACCTTGGCGAAACCGCCCCACGTGCCCGGCGAGCCGCTCACGCCGCCACGCCTCGCTCTGCGCCAGGCGCAGGCTCTCCAGCGTGGCAACCGCGAGCGCTGCCGGCATGGCCGTCGTGTAGATGTAATGCCGCGCACGCTGGATCAGTGTTTCGATCAGGGTCTCACTGCCGGCGACAAAGGCACCGGCCGTACCGAACGCCTTGCCCAGCGTGCCGACCAGCACCGGCACATCGCTGCAGTCATGCCGCGACGGATCCACCACGCCACACCCCCCGATGCCGTGCACGCCCATGCCGTGTGCATCGTCGATCATCAGCCAGGCGGCATGCTGCTTCGCCAGCGCAACGAGCTGCTCGAGCGGACACAGGTCGCCATCCATGCTGAAGGTGCCATCGCTGACGATCAGCCGGCGGCGCCCCGTCTGCGCAGCGCCGAGGCGGATCGCGAGATCGGCAGTATCGGCGTGGGCATACCACTCGAAGTTCGCGCCGCTGAGCCAGCCGCCATCAAGCAACGATGCATGGTTGAGGCGATCTTCGAAGACCTGGTCGCGCGGACCCAGCAGGGCACTGAGCGTGCCCACGTTCGCCGCATAGCCGCTGCCGAAGAGCAGGGCACGGGGCCGGCCAGTGAATTCCGCGAGCGCGGCTTCCAGTTCTGCATGCGCAGCCGTGTGACCCGACACCAGGTGCGAGGCCCCGCTGCCCACGCCCCAGCGATCGATACCCGCCTTGAAGGCCGCCGACACGCGCGGGTCGGCGGCAAGCCCGAGATAGTCGTTGCTGCAGAAGTTCAGCAGGCGCCGGCCATCGACCACCAGTTCGCGGCCGACCGGGCTGTCGACCGTGCGCCGCCGCCGGTAGAGCTGCTTTTTTGCCAGCGCCGCCAGCGTCGCCGGCATGTCGTCGAAAGCGGTCAATGGAAATTCGCTCTGCTGCACGAAATGCAGCTTAAGCGCTGGGTCAGAACATGGCGAGCGGATTGCGCGTGAACAGCCAGAAATGACCGCCAAATATGAGCCAGACTGCAACCGCCAGTCCGACCAGACCGCCGACCAGTGTGCCCCGGTCTGTCGGCCAGCGGGCACGGCCGCTGAGTAGCGCGGCAAACGGAATCACCGACGTGGACCCTGCAAGCTTCTGCCATTGCTCTTCACCGAGCATCTTGCGTTTCCGGGTCTCCACCGCCCACATGCCGATAAAGCCAAATGAGCCGAGCCCGGCAAACATGATCACTGCCGCCAGGTCACCGTTGGATGGCACATGCGCCAGCCCCCAGAGACCCAGCCCCCAGAGCAGTGGATGACGGGTGATCGCCACTGCACCCGGCTTGTCCGGATCGAAGGGTCTGGCGACAAAGGCGATGGAAAACGGATTCGGTTGCAGAAGGCCTGCGCCAAACGACAGCGCGGCAATCGGCATCAGTACGACCGTGATGGCGTAGGCCCACACATTCGGCGGCCACAGTTCTATATAGGGTGCGTGTTGCACCGCGTAGATCAGCCAGGTCAAAAGCGCCAGGGACATCGCTGAATAACAGACAGTAAACAGGACCTCCCCCAGCAGCCCGGTCAGGCGGCGGCGAATGGCCGGCGTGGCCGCAATCAGGTGTGACAGGAGAAAGATGCCGAAAACAGCCAGAAACCTGGACATCGCGAAACTATCCTTCCGAAGATTGATTGAAGACCCGCGCCATGTAGTCGACGAACTCTCCGGCCAGCCCGTCTCCGGACTCGATGCCGGCAAGCGTCTTCGCCAGCTCCTTCTTGAAGCCCAGCTGCATCTGCCGGAGGATCTGGATGCGCTGCGCCTGGGGCGATCCGGCACCGTGCAGGGATTCGGTGAGATAGCCGACCGCGTTGCGTCCGAGCGTCATGTTTTCGATCAGCCGCAGGATGCGCAAGCGGTCTTCGGTCGGGATATCCGCCCGCCCCTGCAGGTACTTGCGCAGCAGCGCACCGATCTCCGGATGGTTGAGGTCCTGCTCCGAGGGCTGCGTCACCATCAAACCGCCGGCAAGATCCTGCGCCAGACGACTGATTTCATAAGGGAATCGTGTTACATGGTGCTTGCAGACATTGGCCAGCATGTCGTCGCAGATATAGACCCCTGACTTGAGCGGTACCGCCTGATAACTGGCGGCGATGCCTGTCGCGTAGATGGTTTCGTTGAGGTGTGTCATCTCGACCAGCTTGTCGCGCACATGCGAAACCTTCTCCACGCCGTTGAAATCGGCGATGGTCGCGGCCGCACCGATCAGCACATCGCCGACACCGGACTTGCAGACATAGCTGCGCCGGTGATAACCGGTAAACCGCTCGACCAGCATGGCGGCGAAATCGACTTCACGGTCCATGAACACCCGCTGCCACGGGACGAATACCTCATCGAAGATGATCATCGCTTCCTGGCCGCCGAACTTGCGGTTGCCGGGATCGATGTCGCCGCCCTCCATGCTGCGCGTGTCGCAGGACTGCCGGCCATAGACGTAGGTGATGCCGGGCGCGTCGACGGGCAGCGCCGCGACGATGGCGTAATCCTCGTCGCCGGGCCCCAGCCGCATGGTCGGCATGACCAGCAGCCAGTGCGAGTTGATGCAACCGGTCTGGTGCGCCTTGGCACCCCGCAGCCAAATGCCCTCGTCCGTGCGCCGGCTGACATGCACGAACATGTCGGGATCAGCCTGCTCGTGCGGCGCCTTGCTGCGATCGCCCTTCACGTCGGTCATCGCACCGCCGATCACGAAACCGGCGCGCTGCATCTCGGTGACGAAGGCAATGAAACGCTGGTGGTAACCGGTACCGTGTGCGGCATCGATCTCGAAGGTGACCGAATGCAGCGCGTTGATCGCATCCATGCCCACGCAGCGCTGGAAGCAGGTGCCGGTCAGCTGCCCGAGCCGCCGCTGCATCTTGTTCTGCATGACCAGGTCGTGGGCACTGCCGGCCACGTGCAGGAAGCGGTTGATGCGCTCACCGGTATACGGCGATACCGCCGTGCCGAGTTCGGGATTGCGGATGGCCAGGTCATAGGTCTCGGCCACGGCATTGATCGAGGGCCGGATCAGCGGATGGTCGACCGGCTCTTCCACGAGCTCGCCAAACAGGAACACGCGAAGCTTCCGGCCACGCAGGCTGGCGATGTAATCTTCCGCACTGCGGATCGTACTGCTCACTCGCTTGGGACTCCCGGACAATGCGCCGATCAAGCCGGCCGATACCTTGCCAGAACAGGCGGACGTTGCCCCGCTACTGTAGCATCCTGTCTGCACCGCGAACGTCGTGCGGGCGATACCTCTAAACCCAGTCCAATACCGGCAGAACAACAGTCATGACCCAATGCTGCTACATGATCGTCCTCGCCGAACTGAGCGACCGTGAACGTTTTTTGGCCGACTATGCCAGCGTGGTTCCTGCGCTGGTCACACAGTACGGTGGTCACTACCTGATCCGCGGTGCCGGCGGCACATTTCTCGAAGGCGGCTGGTGCGACCGCCCCAGCGCGCTGATTTCACAG
>JAHDYN010000024.1:8135-11452 GCA_023383735.1 Gammaproteobacteria bacterium
TTCTGGAACTCGCCGGAATACCAGCAGGCCAAGAAACTGCGCGAGGGCACCGGACGCTTTCAGGTGCTGCTGGTGGATGGCCCGCCAGTCAGCCTTCCCGCCTGAAGTCCCGGGCCGGCCCGGAGCACCGCCATGCGGCAGGCAGCGAGCATCGTCATCACCGGCAGTGCCAGCGGCATCGGCCACGGTCTGGCGCAGCAGTTTGTGGCGCGCGGTTGCCGGGTCATGCTGGCCGACCTGCCCGGCAGCCGGCTGGATGCGGCCGCAGCAGCACTCGGCGCACCCGACCTGGTCGCCTGCCAGCCCTGCGACGTCAGCCAGCGGGAGCAGCTGCAACGACTCTGGGAGGCTGCCAGCCGCCGCTTCGGGCGTGTCGATGTCTGGCTCAACAATGCCGGCGTCGGCCCGCCGGTGATCCGGCTGGACGCCGTGCCACCCGACTGGATAGACCGTGCCATCGACGTCAACATCAGGGGCGTGATGCATGGCACCCAGGTCGCGCTGACGGGAATGCTCAGGCAGGGTGGCGGTGCAATCTACAACACGGTCGGCTTCGGCTACGACGGCCGCAAGCAGGATGACCTCACCGTCTATGGCACCACCAAGGCGGCAGCGCGCTACTTCAGCGAATCAACGGCTCGGGAACTCGGCGACTGCCCGGTACGGGTCAGCTGGCTGAACCCCGGCTTCGTGCTGACGCCGATGACGATCGAGGAGAACCGCCGGATACGCGAACGCATCGGCGAGGCACGGTGGCGGAAAATCCGCTGGGTGATGAATGCGATCGCCGACACACCGGAAGCTGCCACGCCGTGGCTGGTGGAACGCATCCTCAAGGGAACCAGGCCCATCGACCGCCTGCCGCCGGGCGTATTCCTGCGCCGCCTGCTGGCTTCGCTGCTGACCCGTCCCGATCCGCTCAGCCGCCACGGCCTGTAAACAGGCCCGCGTCCGCCGGGCCGGCTCTCCGGCTTACTGGCGGGTAGCGGCGCGCAGCTCGTTGAGTTCGGCCAGCGTGTCGGCCGACAGCGGCGCCGCAGCGGCGCCGCACAGCATGTCGATCACATTGCTGACAAAGAGCACCGGCAGCGTGCGGGCAACCGCTGTCTCGCTCGCCCGCGTGGTCATCAATCGCTGGCGATCCGCGAGCGTGTTGATCATGGCCACCCACATCAGTCCGAAGCGCATGCCCGCCACTTCCTCGGGGATTTCCGGCAGCACTTCGCGCATATGCTGATAAATGGTGCCGACGCTCTCGCTCAGATGGGAACGCCACATGCTCATGAGATCGAGCGCCGGATTGCTGTAGAGCTGCGAGAGGAAGATGATGGAGTGCCCGCCGCCTTCCGTCTCCTCGATCTCTGCAACGATCGGGTGGACCAGTGCCTTGATCAGCGGCCGGACCTGCCCGCACTCCTGCGCCGACATGCGCGCCAGCATCGCACTGCGCCGCTGGTTGATCCGTTCACCGCGGTATTCGTAGATCGCCCTGACCAGGGCATCCTTGGAGCCAAAATGATAATGCGCAGCAGAGGAGTTCCGCTGCCCGGCTGCATTATTGATCTGCCGCAGCGAAACACTGTCGAGGCCGCTCTGGGCAAACAACCGCTCGCCGGCAAGGATCAGCTGCTCGCGTGTGCGTTCACTGGTGGGCGTCAGCTTGCTGCGTGCGGTGGTCAATTCAACGGCTACCAATAATGGGTCCAGCGCGACCGTTCCATGAAATAGCGGAAGGCGTCGCGCTTGTCCTTGGGAATATAGTCGATATAGCCCCCCGGTGCGTAGCGCTCCTGGTACTGGTCCAGAACGGGCCGGTACAGGTGCAGATGCAGATCAGGGATGCGGTGCCGCTGCCGGAACTCAGCCATGGGGATCCGCGCCGAAATTTTGGTCTCGAACGGTCCGGCCTTGCAGAGTTCCACACCGCGCGGCCCGAAGATCGCCGAACGACCCGGCCCGCCGTGGGCCTGGTCATCGAAAAATCCCGGGTTGCGCTCGCCGGTGTTGACGCAATTGTTGGCGATCATCGTATAGAGGCTGTTGTGGTACGAGGTCAGCCGCATGTCGTCGAATTCGAAACCGCCGGTTGCCACGCGGCAGATCAGTTCGGCACCCTTGAAAGCCATGCACCGGAACAACTCCGGCTCGAACTGCACGGCCGACATCGCGATATTGCCGATGTCCGTGCGCTCCACGGGGATCACCGCATCGATGCCATACATCTCGACAAAACGGTCGTAGACATCGTAGATCACCGAGGTGTACTGCTCGCCGCCGGGGAACATGCCACGCACGTTGCGCTGCTTCCAGTGCGTGACGATCGAGCCGTCGGGCTTCGCCATCACCATCAGGTGCAGGATATGGCCCGGCCAGTTCTTTTCATCCTTCGCATAGGTACCGAAAACGATATAGCAGTTGTACTTCTTCGCACGCTGCGCAACCAGCTCGGTTTCGGGACCGGGAACTTCCAGCGACAGCCGGTAATGCTGCTCGCGCGTCCACTCGGAGAACCCGGTGATCGGGAATTCATGAAACAGCAGCAGATCGCTGCGCCCGCCGAATCCCTGGGCGATGTCGATGCACTCGAGGAAGTAGTCGAGATTGCGCTTGAGGTCAGGCCCGGGATTGGCGCCGTCGACACCGAGCACGCGCGTTTGCGCCACGGTTGCGGTGATCGCCTCCTGGCGCAGGGGCACGGTGGGATAGGTACCGTCGGCGCGGACCATGGGCGTTGCAGATTCAGTCATGGGACATCTCCGTCAGGGGAACAGCGCGGGGACGATGTTAATACAAACTGTGACAACGGCCGTACAACAGGCAGACAACGACGGGAATCGATCAGAATCGATACTGGAACTCGACGCCCACATCGCGGCCCCGCTTGGGATTGATGCTATAGAGGCGCGGATCCTTGGCATTGTCCACATCGCTGTCCGCACCGGTTATGGGCGAATTGCGCAGGTTGCCATACTGGTCGATGAGACCGGCATCCCTGAGCCCGTCGATGTCGACACTGCCGAAGTTGTAGAAGTCCAGCACGGCAACAGGCGTATTGTCATCGGTCAGGTTGCGCACGTATCCGGTCAGTGTCCAGCGCTCCGCCTCGACACCTGCGCGCAAATTCAGCGTCATGTCGTTGCCGATCCAGGCGAAGTTGTTCGCTGATGTATAGCGCTTGCTGTTGAGTACGAAGTCCGGCGTGATGAACAGGGTCAGCCCAGAAGACAGCGGCGCAGTCACGTTTGCACCCAGTATCAGCGTGTGCTTCGGCACGCCGGGCACATGGTTGCCGGAGATATCACCATCGCCCGTCGAGT
>JAHDYN010000478.1 GCA_023383735.1 Gammaproteobacteria bacterium
TCATGAACGGCCCGCTGCGCATCATCTTTTCGATCACGCTGCTGCTGATGTGGGCCATTTTCGGCCTGTCCATGGCGAACGGCAGCTGGACGGCAACCAACTGGCTGATGCTGGGCCTCGCCCATCTGGGTTGCGCCGTGGTGTTCATCAACTTTGCCTATCTGTTCTCCTACGGCTACGCGATCAGCATGCTGATCATTCATGTCGCCATACTGGTGCTCAAGCCCTCGTTGGCTGCGGCCCTCATTGCGGGACTCGGTGCCGCCTACGGCGTGCGGCTGTGGCGCTTCGTCCACGTGCGCTACCGGGGCGCGTCGTATGGCCGGATCAAGGTTCGCGGTGACACAGCAGACGCCACCTTGCCGGTGGCGCTGCGGCTCTACCTGTGGATCGCCGTGAGCTGGCTGATGACCTTCACCGCGATGAGCGCCTGGCGCGTATCGGAAAGCGGTGTGCTGACGCCGTGGGTCGTGGCAGGTGCGCTGCTCATGCTGGCCGGCCTGCTGCTGGAAACGGTGGCGGATCAGCAAAAGCAGACCGGCAAGGCGCGCAATTCAGACAGCTTTGTCGTTGACGGGCTCTACCGGCGCATCCGGCATCCCAATTATCTGGGCGAGATGATCTTTCAGGTCGGGCTGATGGTGGCCTGCATCGGCTCGGCACAAGACTGGCTCCAGTATGCTGCCTGCCTGATCGGCCCGCTCTACATCGTGATCCTGATGTACTACGCCGGTCTCGGTGCCGATGAACAGCAACTGAAACGCTACGGCGCCGACCCCGCCTACGGGCAATACCGGCAGCGCTCCGGTGCCTTTCTGCCCGGGAAGGGCTAGCCGGGCTATGCGCGCGGCGCGGCAGCGAGCCGCGCCCAGCTTTCCGGCGTGACGATCAACAGTCCCTGACGGCGCGCCTTGCGCGCCAGCTTGAGCAGATCGCGGTCCCGGGTGATCAACCAGCCAGCGCCGGCTGAAACGGCGAGATCCAGGAACTTCTGGTCCAGGGGGTCGCGACATGCCCAGGGTGCGGCATGGACCGCTGCCACCGGCGAGGCCACGGCCTGCCAGGCTTCCAGCAGCCGGGTCTGCCGTTCCGGCTCCACCGAGAACAGCCCGGGGCGGGCCAGGACTTCGGCGAACTCGGCATCCGTGGCAGCGGAACGGACGGGTTGCATCAGGCCGGCCGCAAACGCCGCATGCAGGGGCTCGACGACGGGATCCCGGAACAGCCAAAGCGCCAGCAGCACATT
The DNA here is from genome assembly GCA_023383735.1 of Gammaproteobacteria bacterium. GTDB lineage: Bacteria > Pseudomonadota > Gammaproteobacteria > Steroidobacterales > SHZI01. Next base: position 1,247 of record JAHDYN010000478.1, read on the forward strand.
GGTATCGACGACAGTTTCAGCCAACCGGACGCAGGCCTACCGCGTGGCGCAGCTCCTTCATGAACGGGACCGAGAGGCTGCGCGCACGTTCGGCACCTGCCTTCAACACGGCTTCCACATGCCCCGGATCGGCGATCAGCCGTTCATAGTTGCTGCGCGCCTCAGCCAGATGGGCGTCCAGGTACTCGAACAGCTCTTTCTTGAGATCACCCCAGCCGGCCCCCTCGGCATAACGACGGGCCAGCGCGGCAGTCTCGTCAGGCGTGGCGATAGCCTGATAGATCTCGAACAGTGTCGAGCCCTCGGTC
>JAHDYN010000479.1 GCA_023383735.1 Gammaproteobacteria bacterium
CCGGCGGGCCGGGGCTTGCTTCCTGGATCGGAACCCGGATCTCTGTTTCCGGGTCCGCCCGGAGCGGTTCAGGTGTCGCCGGGTTCACCGCTGTCTCCCGCAGGCGGTTCACGCAGATCGATGACCGGCGGTTCGGTTCCTGTTGCCGGCGGGGCGTCCGGTGCCTCGGGCAGCAGAGCGCGCGGCGTCCGCGGCATCAGCCGCACGTTCGTCGGCTTGATCAGCAGTTGCTGGTCGCGGATGTAGTTGTACTTGCTGTTGGTCTGGAACGCAGCCTGGACGTTGTCTCGCAGTATCGTCGGCTTGATGAAGACCATCAGGTTGGTTTTGCTCTTCTTGGTCGAGTCGGAGCGGAACAGGGCTCCGAGCAGGGGAATTCTGCCCAGCACCGGAACACGTGACTGCGTTTCAGTGACCTGGTCCTGGATCAGCCCACCGAGTACCAGGGTGGCGTTGTCCTGAACGATGACCGTCGTATTGATTGAACGGTTGCTGGTGATAAGGTCCACGGCAGCCGTGCTGGGCAGCAGGGAGGAAATCTCCTGGGAAATCTTCAGACGCACCGCATCGCCCTCATTGATCTGGGGCGTCAGTTTGAGTGTCAGGCCCACCTGTTCGCGCTCGATCGTCTGGAAGGGGTTGACGGCACCACCAGTCGAGCCGGTATCGGTATAGCTGCCGGTAACAAATGGCACTTCCTGGCCAACCTTGATTTCGGCTTCTTCATTGTCGAGGGTGACGAGCACGGGGGTGCCGATGATGTTGGAGGTGCCGTCTGACTCGAGCGCTTCGAGGAGCGCCACGAAACTGATGCCGGAATCCCGCAGTTTGCCCACGCCCAGTGACAGGCCATTGCCGAGCACCCCGGCAGCACCCCCGGTAGTCGTGCCGTCTCCGCCGAGGATCGCGCCGGCCACCCCGGTAACACCGGTCGTGCCGGGAAACTTCGTTACGCCGACGGCGTTATCCAGATCGGCACCGCCGACTGCCCAGGTCACGCCCAGCTGGGCTGCCCGGTCCGAGGTCACCTCGACGATGACCGCTTCGACCAGCACCTGGGCACGCCGGATATCCAGCTTGTCGATGATTGCCATCATCGACTTCATGATTTTCGGCGGGGCAGTGATGATGAGCGCATTGGTCGAGTCATCGGCCCAGATGCCGACTTCGCCACGCTGGGCCGGCGGGGCCGCGTCCTTGCCGGCTGCCGCCTGTGCGCCGGTACCCGAATACTGGCTCTGCAACTTGGTGGCGAGATCGGTGGCGTTGGTATAGCGCAGATAACGTACCTGCGTATCGCCACCTTCTTCGAGCGGCGTGTCGAGGTGAGTGATCAGTGCCCGGTAGCGCAGCCGGTCGTCCTTGGCGCCGGTGATGAGCACGCTGTTGGTGCGTTCGTCAGCAACCACCGTGATGCGCGGCCCGCCACCGCCTTCGCCCTGCTGTGCACCCTGGTTGAGTGCCGCAACAAGCTTGACGATCTCGCCAGCCGACGCATGCTCGAGGCGGATGACTTCGTAGTCCTGGTCAGCAGCCAGATCGATGCGCGCGAT
>JAHDYN010000480.1 GCA_023383735.1 Gammaproteobacteria bacterium
CCTTCTGCTCGATCACCGAGCACGAGGGCCGCATCATCCAGAACCGCTCGGAAGACTCCGTGATCCGCGAGATCGAATCGATCCGCGACACCACGCCCGGCTTTACCGGCGTCATCTCCGACCTGGGCGGACCGACCGCCAACATGTACCGGCTGGCCTGCAAGAGCCGCGAGATCGAGGCTGCCTGCCGGCGCCCGTCCTGCGTGTTCCCGGCCGTGTGTCCGAACATGGGCACCGACCACTCGGCGCTGATCAGCCTGTACCGTCGGGCCAGAAACCTGCCTGGCATGAAGAAGATCCTGATCGCCTCGGGCGTCCGCTACGACCTCGCGGTCGAGTCACCGGAATACGTGAAGGAACTCGTCACGCATCATGTGGGCGGCTACCTGAAGATCGCGCCGGAGCATACGGAGGCCGGCCCGCTCGCCAAGATGATGAAGCCCGGCATCGGCACCTATCACCGGTTCAAGGAGCTTTTTGAAAAGTACTCGGAAGCGGCTGGAAAGAAACAGTTTTTGATCCCCTACTTCATCTCGGCCCACCCGGGAACCACCGACCAGGACATGCTGAACCTGGCGCTCTGGCTGAAGAGCAACAGGCTGCGCCTCGACCAGGTGCAGAATTTCCTGCCCACACCGATGTCGACGGCCACCGCGATGTATCACACCGGCAGGAACCCGTTGCGGCGCGTGACGCGCAGCAGTGAACCGGTATTCGTTCCCCGTGGCATCAGGAATCGACGGCTGCACAAGGCTTTTCTGCGCTATCACGATGCCGAGAACTGGCCGATGCTGCGCGAAGCCCTGCAACGCATGGGCCGGGCGGATCTGATCGGCAACGGCCAGCGACACCTGGTGCCGGCCTGGCAACCGGCAGGCACCGGCAAACGCGCTGCACCGGGCGCGGCAAGAGCTGCTCCGGCGAGGAAGATCCGCCGGCCGGCGGCGACCCGGACGCGCAGACCCTGATCCGCAGGGCGCCGCGGAAATATCCGTATTTTGAAAAATTGCGGGCGACGCATGCGGCAGGAAGCGTTAGGCTGCTGAAAAAAGTGGCCGGAGAAGCCGCATGACCTTCATTGCCGAAATCGCGCCGGCACGCAGTGCCGACGTGCAGACCATTGCGGAAATGTCCCGACGTCTCGTCGAGGTCGGACTGCCGTGGACCTGGACGCCCGAGCGGGTGATGCGCCACCTGCGACACCCCGACTCGATGGTGATCACCGCCCGGTCGGCCGGTTGCGACAGCTCCACGCTGGCCGGTTTTGCGATCATGCATTTCGGTGACGACATCGCCCACCTGAACCTGCTGGCCGTCGCTTCCGCCCACCAGCGCCTCGGACTCGGTCGCCGGCTGATCAGCTGGCTGGAGCGCTCAGCCGTCACGGCCGGCACCTTCACCATCTGCCTCGAGGTCCGCGCGCGAAATCCGGTCGCCTTGCTGTTCTATCGCCGGCTAGGATTTCTGGAAACCGGGCGTGTGCCCCGTTACTACAGCGGCCGGGAAGATGCCTTGCGGCTCATGCGCGACC
>JAHDYN010000481.1 GCA_023383735.1 Gammaproteobacteria bacterium
CGCAGGCCCATCACCTCACCCATATCCACCTCGTTGAAGGTGGTCAGCATGGCGGCTGTCTGCTGCGCCGTTACCAGCCGTTCGGCGATCTTCGCGCGCAGGCGCGTCATTGGCACCCGCCGCTCGGTTCGGCCCACACCCGCTTCCGTCACCGGCGACGGCGGCACGGAATCGGCCGGAGGCGCCTTCACTACATCGCTCTTCTGGATGCGCCCCTGCGGGCCGCTGCCTTTCAGGGTCGTCGTATCCACGCCCTGCTCGGCAGCCAGGCGCCGCACGGCCGGACCGGTCTTGCCGCTGTTGCGGTCGGCCGGTGGCGCCAGGGTTTTCGTGGCACCGCCAGGCGCTGCCGCAGCCGGTGCAGGCTTCTTGTCCTGTGCCGCCGGCGCCGCTGCACCCTCTGCGGTCGCTTCGAAGATCGCCAGCAGCTGCCCGCTGGTCACCGTGCTGCCTGCCTCGATCCGTATCTCGCGCAACACACCACGCTGCGGCGCAGGCACCTCGAGCACGACTTTGTCGGTTTCCAGATCGGCGAGATTCTCGTCGCGCTCGACGATATCGCCCGGTGCCTTGTGCCAGCCCACCAGAGTGGCATCGCTCACCGACTCGGGCAGGCGCGGTACTTTGACTTCAATCATGTACGGACTTCCCCTGTTTGACCGACGTCTGCAGACAGGGCTGTCTCGACCAGCGCCTGCTGCTGCTGAACATGCAGCTGGAAAATTCCCGGTGCTGGTGCCGCTGCGCCCGGGCGACCGGCATAGTAAAGCTCCTGATCCCGCCGCAGCGGCCGCTGCAATTGATGGCGGATCTGGTACCAGGCGCCCTGGTTCTGCGGCTCTTCCTGACACCAGACCACCTCGCGCGCCTGCGGATAACGCGCCAGCAGGGCCGCGTATTCGGCACCGGGGAACGGATACAGCTGCTCGATGCGGACCAGGGCCACATCCGTCTGGCCCTTTGCACGCCGCGCCTCGAGCAGATCGAAGTACACCTTGCCACTGCAGAATACAACCCGGCGTACAGCGGCGCTTTCCAGCGGATCGATCTCGTCGATAAGCAACTGGAAACGGCCGTTGATCAACTCGTCGAGCGGAGAACTGGACAGCCGGTGACGCAGCAGGCTCTTCGGCGTCATGACGATCAGTGGCTTGCGCAAGGCGCGCAGCATCTGCCGGCGCAACATGTGGAACATCTGGGCAGGCGTGGACGGCACGCAAACCTGCATGTTCTGCTGCGCGCACAACTGCAGGAAGCGCTCCAGGCGCGCCGACGAATGCTCCGGGCCCTGCCCTTCCTGACCGTGGGGCAGGAACAGCACGAGGCCGCACAAACGACCCCACTTCTCCTCGCCGGAGCTGATGAACTGGTCGATGACCACCTGCGCACCATTGCAGAAGTCACCGAACTGCGCCTCCCAGATCACCAGGGCGTCCGGATCGGTACTGGAATAGCCGTATTCGAAACCCAGCACAGCCTCCTCCGACAACAGCGAATCCGTCACCGTGAAACGGCTGCGGTCCTTGCCACT
>JAHDYN010000025.1:0-2561 GCA_023383735.1 Gammaproteobacteria bacterium
GCTCCGGCTCCCGCCGGGGGCGCGCAGCCGGTTTCCGCAGGCTTCCTGACCGAGGCGCAGATGAAGGAACAGCAGCGTGCCAATCTGATTGCGGCGCTGAAGGCGGCCAACTGGAAGATTTCCGGAAAAGGCGGCGCGGCAGACCGCCTCGGCTTGCGGCCCAGTACCCTGACCGACCGGATGCGCGCGCTGGAGATCAAGCGCCCGGCGCGTGGCTGAGTTGTTGCACGCCGCGATGCTCCCGGAACAACACGCTGACGCAGTCGACGCATTCCGGCACAATCCTGCGCATTGCGTGGACGGGCCACGCGTGATCCCGGGAGAATTCACAGGCATGTTCCGCATGGAACGAGTGGGCGTTCTCGTGGCTGCGCTGCTGCTGTGTCTCATGATCCCGGCGCACGCGCAGGTGAACGAGTTGCCCGAAGCGGTAAACCAGGTTCTCGCCCGCTACAAGCTGCCGCCGGCTTCCTTCAGTGCCTTTGTGCAGAAGGTCGGCAGTTCCGCGCCGCTGCTCGCCTACAACGAGAATGTGCCGCGCAATCCGGCCTCCGCCATCAAGTTGCTGACGACTTTCGTGGCGCTTGAAGAACTCGGACCTGCCTATCGATGGCGGACCGAGGTGTATGCCGACGGGCAGCTGAAGGATGGGGTGCTTGACGGCGACCTGCTGCTCAAGGGCTATGGCGACCCTTATCTGCTGATTGAACGCCTGTGGCTTCTGCAGCGCGAGCTGCGCAGCAAGGGCGTGCAGCACATCAACGGTGACCTGGTGATCGACAACAGCTGGTTTGCGCGCGAGGAGCTTGATCCCGGCGCCTTCGACGGCCAGGAATACCGTGCCTACAACGTCCTGCCCGACGCACTGCTGGTCAACTTCCAGTCGGTGAACTTCAGTTTTCGTCCGGATCCGGCCCGGCGGACGATCGGGATTCTGAGCGACCCGGTGCTGGCGGAGGTCGAGATCGACAACAGGATGACCCTGTTCAATGGTGGCTGCAGTTCGCGCGGCAGCCATATCAGCATGGATGTGAGTCGGGGACCCGACCGGCCACGGGTGATCTTTTCCGGGAAACTGGCCAACAACTGCTCCGAGTATCAGCTGCTGCGCTCGCTGCTCGATGGCCCTGCCTACGCCTACGCGACGTTTCGCGGACTGTGGGAGGAGCAGGGCGGCAGCATCAGGGGGCAGATGCGCCTCGGCCAGGTACCTGCCGGCAAGAAGCCATTGCTGAGCTTTTCGTCGCCGCCGCTGGCCGAAGTCATACGGCCGGTCAACAAGCTCAGCAACAACGTCATGACCCGGCAGATCTTCCTGACGCTTGGTGCCGAGAAGCTCGGGCCACCCGGCACGCTCGCCAAAGGCCGGCAGGCGATGGAAGATGCGCTTTCCCGCCGGGGTCTCCGCTTCCCCGAACTCGAGATCGACAACGGCGCCGGCCTCTCGCGCGACAATCGCATCTCGGCCCACAGCCTCGGGCGCCTGTTGCTGGCTGCCCGCAACAGTCCCTACGGCGCCGAGTTCCAGGCTTCCCTGTCGCTGGCCGGGCTCGATGGCACGACGCGGCGGCGTTTCGAGGGTGATTCGCTGGCCGGACAGATGCACCTCAAGACGGGAACCCTCAACGGGGTGACCTCCATCGCCGGCTATGTGCGCAGCCAGTCAGGGGCAGAGTATGTGGTGGTCGCCATCGCCAACCAGCCGAAGGCCACCTGGGGTGGCGGGCAGGAGGCGCAGAATGCCCTGCTGCGCTGGGTAAGCCGGCAATAGGCAGCTGCACAGCTGGCCGACGGCAGAGCCGATTCGGGCTAGAATTGCCGTACAAGCTCCAATGCCAACCGCTTCAGCAACGAGAGTCACAGCATGAAACTGGTCACTGCAATCATCAAACCCTTCCGTCTCGACGATGTGCGCAACGCGCTTTCCGAGGTTGGCGTCAATGGCATGACCGTTACCGAGGTCAAGGGTTTCGGACGCCAGCGCGGTCATACCGAGCTTTATCGCGGCGCGGAGTACGTCGTCGACTTCCTGCCGAAGTCAAAGATCGAGGTCGCGGTGGCTGATGACCTCGTCGAGCGGGTGGTCGAGGCGATCACGGCGGCGGCCCGGACCGGCAAGGTCGGCGACGGCAAGATCTTCGTCACCGACCTGCAGCACGTGCTGCGTATCCGTACCGGTGAGAGCGGCGACAACGCACTCTGAGCCGGGAATTCTCAGGCGGTGCGCGCCTTGCTGTTGCGCGCCCGCCAGATCCGGGCCAGCAACAGGATGGCCAGTATTCCGCAGTAGACCAGCGGTTCGCGCAGGTCTTTCTTGACCAGCCAGTAGAAGTGCCAGCAGCCGAGAATGGCTATCGGATAGATCAGCCTGTGCAGCTGCAACCAGCGTGAGCCCAGGCGCCGTTGCCAGCCGGCTGTCGAGGTGATCGCCAGCGGCACCATCAGCAGGAATGCGGCCAGGCCCAGGGTGATATAGGGCCGCTCCAGGATGTCCTCGACGATGATGGCCAGATCCAGCGATCGGTCGAGGAAGAAATAGGTCACGAAGTGCAGCGCCAGAT
>JAHDYN010000025.1:2571-11030 GCA_023383735.1 Gammaproteobacteria bacterium
CAAAGGCCCAGAGGCCCAGCATGCGCCGGAACAGCAGCGGCCAGGGTTTGCCGATGAGCTGGCGCAACGGCGTGATGGCCAGGGTCAGCAGCAGCAGGCGCAAGCCCCACTCGCCGAGTTCATCGCGTATGTAGAGCTGCGGATTCGGACCCAGGCGCAAACCGCCGATTTCGGCAATTGACAGGATCAGCAGGACGAGCGGCAGGCTGCAGGCCAGATGCAGCAGAGGCTTGCCAGCCAGCCGGATCTGCCGCGTGCTGGCCACCGTTCAGAAATTCTTGACCAGATCGAGACCCGTATAGAGCGATGCCACCTGGTCGGCATAGCCGTTGAACATCAGGGTGTCCTGCCGGGCGGCAAACAGGCTGCTGAAGCCCGAGGATACGCGCCGCTCGGTCGCCTGGCTCCAGCGGGGATGATCGACCTCGGGATTGACGTTGGCATAGAAGCCGTATTCGTTCGGCGCCGACAGCGACCAGGTGGTAGGCGGCCGTTTTTCCGTGAAGCTGATCCGGACGATGGACTTGATGCTCTTGAAACCGTACTTCCAGGGCACCATCAGGCGCAGTGGCGCACCGTTCTGGGCGGGCAGCTCGACACCGTAAACACCGACCACCAGCAGGGTCAGGGGATGCATGGCTTCGGCGATCGTGAGTCCTTCGACGTAGGGCCAGTCGAGTACGCGGCTTCGCTGTCCGGGCATTTCCTCCGGCCGCACGATGGTTTCAAAAGCAACGTACTTCGCCTTCGAGGTCGGTTTGTAGCGCTTGAGGACAGCAGCCAGCGGGATGCCGACCCACGGCACGACCATCGACCAGGCCTCCACACAGCGCAGGCGGTAGATCCGTTCCTCCAGTGTGTGTGGCTTGATGAGGGTGTCGTAGTCATGGCTGCCCGGAGCTTCGGTCTCGCCGTCGATGGTTACTTTCCACGGCTTCGGCCGGAAGCGGCCAGATTCCTCGGCCGGGTCGGCCTTGCCGGCGCCGAACTCGTAGAAGTTGTTGTAGGTGGTGATCTCCTCGAAGGTGTTCGGCGGGTCCTTCAGGCTGGCCGGCCAGCGCTGCACGCCGGCGAGCCGCCGGTGGCCTGCCGGGATGTCGTCGGCTGCCGTGGCCCCGGACAGCAGTGCGCCGGCACCGATGAAGCCTGCCGAGCGCAACAGCTCGCGGCGATTGAAGTAGTGCCGCTCCGGAGTGATCTCCGAAGATCTGATGTCAGGTGGTCTGCGGATCAGCATGCGGGGCCCTCGTCATGGTCCTGTTTGACGCGGCGCGCTGCCATTGAGTTCCCAGTCGTAGGGAATGAAGCGCAGCTCGAAGCCGTCGGCAGCCAGCAATGCCGCCGCTGCCGGGTCGCTGACATAGGCGGCGATGTACTTCTGCACCGAGCCTGAAGTCCGGGTGAAGTCGTCACGGTACCAGTCGAAGATCTTCGAGATGAAGGCGATCTTCCGCTCCACGTCGTAGCGGTTGCGCGTGTTGTCGTTGATGAACGCACGCGCTGCGAGATCCAGTTGTTCATCGAGCTTTGCCGGTTCGTAGGCCCGGCTGGAAAGTCGCGGGCAGGAGATCGAGGCACAGACGATGGCGAAGTGGATGCGCGGCTCGCGCAGCGGGCCCAGTTGCCGGGTTTCGAGATCATGGAGGCTGCTGGACTCGCCCAGCAGCTGGTACTTCCGCCGCTTGAAGTAGGTGTGGCGCTTCAGCCAGGACGAGGGGCTGTAGCCGTCGAGAATGCCCTGGATCGCAAAGGCATTGTAGGCATTGATGAGAAACGCACCGCGCGCGCGGCTGTCCGCGACATCTTCCGGCCTGGTCTCACCGAGGCTGGTCACAAAGCGTGCGAAGGCAGGATCGGCCCTGATGCCGGGGTAGTCGACGAAGCCCCGCTGCACATTGCTCAGCAGTACCGCATCGAATTCGCTGTAGTCCGGTGCCGCAGACTGGCCGCTGCTCCACACGAGGCACAGCCCCGCGAGAAGACTGGCCATGCCGAAGTTCCGGATCAGTGTGCGCAGGCCGGGAAGCCGTACGCCATCAGAATGAGGGTGATACATCGGCATTATTGTAAGCCCGGTTGCGGTGCCTACGCTGGGTGTGTGGTGCCGGGGGTGCGGCCGCTTCAGTTGCGGCTGTCCGAGTCGGGTTGCGTAAGCGGTTTTTCGTCCTTTTCCGGGTCAGGCGGCGGAGCAGCCTCGGCCTCGATCCGGTAGCCGTACTCATGGCGCAGGCTGAGTCCCTCGGTGGCTACGGCAGCCCCGTCGACATGGCGCGGCCGGTACAGCGAGCGGCGCACCGCGTTGACAACGCTCTTGTCGAGCAGTCCGGCCGGGTCCGACTCCACGACCTCTGCAGAGCTGACCCGTCCCGTCGCATCGACCGAAAAATTCACCACGACGTAACCTGGCTCGAGCTTGATGCTGGCCGGCAACCCGGCTGCGGAGGCCGGATAGGTCTGCGGCGCCGGGGTCCAGTAGAGCCGTACCGGTTTGGCGAAATAGCCGTCGCGCTGTCCGGTGTGGGCCTCGTCGCCGGACAGCGCCCGCCAGGCATCGGCATAGGCCTCCGCAGAGGAGTTGCGCTTGCCCCAGATCAGGTAGAGGTCGCCGAACTCGACCAGCACCCGCGCGCGCTGCAAGGGATCCGGCGCCGGCTGCCGATCCACGATGCCGAGCGCCTTGCGCAGCACCACGCTGCTCATCGGCAACAGGGCTTCCGGGCCCTGCATCGGGTCTGCCGTCGGTGCCTGCAGGGCCTGCTGCCGGTAGCTGGCGGCGATGGCAATCAGCGGCTCGACCAGGGCCGGGTCGTTCTCCCCCTTGCTGGCAGAGATCAGCCGCGCCGTGTCCTGGTGCAGCAGTCGCGCCGAGTACATCTGGCCGGTGCGCTCGTACCAGTCGGCCAGCCTGGAAAGCGCAGGCAGGAGTTCGGGACTCTCCTTGCCGACCCGGTGCTCCATGATCTGCAGCTGTGCTGCCTGGTGGAAATTTGCCTTGTCCAGATCCTTCTGGGCGAGATAACTCTCGGTGAGTCCGTCGCGGAGCGGAAACTGCTCGAGATTGTAGAAACCATCATTGACGTGATTGACGTGCAGGGCCCGCTCATAGTTTTCAGCCGCCCGGGCGGGTTGACCGGCGCGCATGTAGGTCTGGGCCAGGCCCGTCAGCGGTGTGATCAGTCGCGGCGAGACGATACCCGCATGCTGTTCCACAAGCGCCACGGCAGCACTGTAGTTGCCCTCCGCAGCGAGCAGGTCACCGGCGCGCAACTGCGCGGTGGCCAGATTGGTCAGTGGCGTGACCAGGGCGGCCTCATCGTCTGCTTCCAGTTCGCGGGTCAGTTCCAGCACTTCGAAGGCGGCTGGCACCGCGTCGGCCGGCCGGTCTTCTTCGAGCAGGCGCAGCATTCTCTGGTAGGCGGCCGAGCGCCGGTCCTCGACCGTCGTTTCCGACAGCTGCTCTGGCGCGCTGCTGTCGTGTTCCAGGGCGCTCGCCGTGGAATTCAACGGGAGGGCGCCGACGCAGGCCACGGCCACGACGAGGCCGATCACGCTTCGCAACACAGGCGTCCGGTGACAGGGGTGCATGCCGGCAAATTACCAATTCCCGCAGGCCGTGCATATCGGGTAGGGTGTGGTGTCATGGAGATCGGCAACAGGCATTTCGTCAACGGGAACCCCCTGCTGCCGCCCTTTCCCGAGCATCTCCGGCTGGCGATGTTCGGCATGGGTTGCTTCTGGGGTGCAGAGCGCCGGTTCTGGCAGCTGCCGGGTGTATGGACGACGGCAGTCGGTTATTCGGCGGGTTCCACCCCCGATCCCGATTACCGGCAGGTGTGTTCGGGGCGCACCGGCCACAGCGAGGTTGTGCGCGTGGTGTATGACCCGGCGCAGATCGACTATCGGCAACTCCTGACCGTCTTCTGGGAGTCCCATGATCCGACCCAGGGCATGCGCCAGGGCAATGACGTGGGGACGCAATACCGTTCCGGCATCTACTGGCATGACCCCGGGCAGCGTGATCTTGCCCTGCGCTCGAAGCAGGACTTTGCCGAACGTCTCGCGGCAGCCGGATTTGGTCCGATTACCACCGAAATAGAAGCAGCCGGCGAGTTCTGGTATGCCGAGGATTATCACCAGCAGTACCTGGCGAAGAATCCCGGCGGTTACTGCGGCCTGGGTGGTACCGGGATCAAATGCACGGACTGACCAAAAACGGGGCCCAAAAGTGTGACCGTTTCCACGCGCCGCCGGGACGCACTGAATAACATGTCGGATGTATACGCCGGTATGTAACCGGACGCCGGAATCATGCGTGCAGCCCAGGCGACTCAAGATCGAGACAGCCAACCTCGAGTGCGGCATGTATGTCGCGCAGCTCGACCGGCCGTGGCTCGAGACACCGTTCCTGTTCAAGGGCTTCGAGATCCGTGACGCCAAGGATCTGCAGCAGCTCCGGCACTTCTGCAAACACGTCTACGTGGACATCAGCCAGGGCTCACTGTCCGAAGACAAGGTCCTGGGTGCACGGGGCAAGGAGCAGCAATACGCCAGTGTTCTGGCCGTGCCCGCCACCCGCCGCGAGCATGCGGCTCCGGCAGGCCTGACACGGCGATTGGTCGACGCGCTGTCCCGCTTCGACCGGAACGGCGTGATCACGAAGTTCCTGCCCGCACCACAATACAGAAACGCCGTACCGACCCGGCAGGAGGCGCCGCGGGCTGCCGAAGCCTACGACAACGCGGCGCGGATTCTCAACGAGATGCTTGACCAGTTTCCGCAGGTCAAGAAGCTGGATGCCGGGCGCCTGCATCAGGCCATCGGTCCGCTGGTCGACAGCATCCTGCGCAACCAGGATGCGATGGCCTGGCTGCTCGGCATGCGCAAACGCGATGTGAACAGGCCGCTCCGCCAGGTAGGCAGCGCGGTATGGGCCGCAATACTTGGCCGGCATCTGGGTTTCGAGCGCCGCGCGATCGATACGCTGGCGATGGGCGGGCTCCTGCTCGATCTGGGCAATGCCAGAATTCCCCAGAGCATCATCCTGAAACAGGGCCCGCTGGAGGAGGTCGAGCAGAAGATCATCCGCAAGCATGTCGCGCTGGGCCTGGAGATGGTGCGCACTGCGCCCGGCCTCAATGCCGAGGTCATCGCGATGTTGCAGCACCATCATGAGCGCCATGACGGGTCGGGCTATCCGAAGGGCCTGTCGGGTGCCGACATACCGGTATTCGGCCGGATTGCCGGTCTGGTGGATTGTTTTGATGCGATGACCACCAAGCGTCCCTATGCGCCGGCCAAGTCGGCATACGACGCGGTCAGGGAACTCAACAGCCTTTCCGGCACCTTGTTCCAGAAGGAGCTCGTCGAGCAGTTTGTGCAGGCGATCGGCATGTTTCCGACCGGTTCGCTGGTCGAGCTCAATACCGGCGAGATCGCTGTCGTCACCGAACAGAATCGCGTACAGCGGCTGCGCCCCGCGCTCAGCCTTCTGACCAGGCCCGACAAGACGCCACTGGCAGCACCGAAGGCACTGGACCTGGCCCGCTCCAGGCAGGGTGCAAATGATTCGCACTGGATCGTTCGCGGACTCGATCCCGGCGCTTACGGCCTGGATCCGGAAAAGTTCTTCGGCTGATCCGCGCTGCCCGCAGCGCTCCCCGTATAATCTGCCGCTCCTGTCCCGGGTATCAAGGAGCGCGAGGCGCGTGAGCAGCCGTCGTCTGCGACAGATCCTGATCGTCGTCCTGCTTCTGGCAGCCGTCGCGCTGCTGGCCTGGTATGCCGGTCGCCCGAAACCGGTGCCGGTGACTGTCGCGGAGGTCACGAGCGGTTCGGTGCTGGCCACCGTCGCCAATACCCGTGCCGGCACTGTCGAGGCCTGCCAGCGTGCACGACTGGCGCCGCCGATCGGCGGGCAGATCGCCCGGCTCCCCTTCAAGGAGGGCGATCGCGTAAAGGCCGACGAGGTATTGCTCGAACTCTGGAACGAGGACTTGCGCGCCCAGGTTTTGCAGGCCGAGCGCGATGCGGTGGCGACCAGCAGCCGGGCCCGCGAGGCCTGCGTGACCGCCGAAGTGGCGCAGAAGAACGCCGCCCGGGTCCGGCAACTGCGCCCGCAGGGACTCGTCTCGGAAGGCGACCTGGAGAAGGCAGTCGGCGACGCCGACGCCCGGGCTGCCGCCTGTGACGCCGCGCGCGACCAGGAGAAAGTCAGCCAGGCACGCGTGGACGTTTCTCGGGCGAGCCTCGAGCGCACCATCCTGCGCGCACCCTTCGCCGGTGTGGTTGCCGAGATCAACGGCGAAGTCGGCGAGTTCGTCACCCCGTCGCCGGTCGGCATACCGACGCCGCCGACCGTGGATCTCGTCGACGGCAGCTGCCTGTACATTTCCGCACCGATCGACGAGGTGGATGCCCCGTCCGTCCGCGCCGGCCAGCGTGCCCTCATCACGCTGGATGCCTTCCCGAACCAGCGCTTCCCGGGTTTCGTCCGCCGCGTGGCGCCCTATGTGCTGGAAGCCGAAAAACAGGCGCGGACCGTCGGCGTGGAAGCCGAGATCGAGGATCCGGAGAAATACCGGCTGCTGCCGGGTTACAGCGCCGACGTCGAGATCATCATCGAGAACCGGGAGAATGTGCTGCGCATTCCCACCCAGGCGCTGCTCGATGGCAGGCGCGTGCTGGTTCTCGAGCCCGATACCGGCATCCTGCGCGCCCGCGAGGTCGAGCGCGGCGTATCGAACTGGGAGTACACCGAGATCAGGTCGGGCCTCAAGGCCGGCGATCGGGTGGTGACCTCCGTGGACCGTGAAGGCGTGGCTGACGGTGTCGCCGCAGTTGAGGAGTAGCCCGGTACCGGACCCGGCCGCGATTCTCCGGCTGGAGCAGCTGACCCGGACTTTCGCGGTCGGTGACCAGCTCGTGCGTGCGCTGGATGGCGTGGATCTCGATGTCGCTGCCGGCGAGTACATCTCGCTGATGGGGCCTTCCGGCTCCGGCAAGTCCACGCTGCTCAATGTGCTCGGCCTGCTCGACCGGCCGACCTCGGGCGAATACTGGCTGGCCGGCGAGCAGACCTCGACGATGAGTGATGACCGCCTGGCCGATACCCGCCAGCGCGAGATCGGTTTCGTCTTCCAGTTCTTTCACCTGATTCACCGCATGACCGCCGTGGAGAACGTCGAGCTGCCGTTGATGCTGGCCGGCATTCCGATGGCTGAACGCCGCAGCCGTGCCCGCGAGGTGCTGCAGCGGATGGGACTGGAGGCGCGCATCGACCATCGCTCCAACCAGCTCTCCGGCGGTGAGCGGCAGCGGGTGGCCATCGCGCGTGCCGTGGTGATGCGGCCCAAGATCCTGCTGGCCGATGAGCCCACCGGCAATCTGGACAGTGTCTCCGGCGGCGAGGTCGTGAAGATCGTTGAAGCGCTGCATGAAGAGGGGCTCACACTGATCGTGGTCACGCACGACCAGGCGCTGGGCAGCCGCGCGCATCGCCGGCTTCTCATGCGTGACGGACGCATCGTGCAGGACCTCAGCGGATGAGGTTCGCCGACCGGCACCGGGTGGCGTTCGGCGCGCTCGCGAGGACGCCGCTGCGTACCGCGATGTTGCTGCTGGCCACGGCGATCGGTGTTGCGGCGGTGCTGGTGCTGACGGCGCTGGGTGAAGCCGCGCGGCTGTACATCGCCGGCGAGTTCCAGTCGCTCGGCACGGATCTGCTCGTGGTCATGCCCGGGCGTACCGAGACCAGCGGTGTCGGCGCCGGCATGATGTCGGGCGCCACGCCCCGGGACATCACCCTCGATGACGCCCGGGCCCTGTTGCGCAGTTCTGCGATCGGGACCGTTGCGCCGCTGGTGGTTGGCGAGAGCTCGGTCTCCGTCGGCTCGCTCGAACGCGACGTGACGGTCATGGGTACCACGGCCAGTTACGCCACCATCCGCCAGTGGACCATGGCGAGCGGCGAGTTTCTGCCCGATGTGGACATGGATCGTGAATCACCGGTCTGCGTGATCGGCAGCACCATCGGCCGCGAGCTGTTTCGTGGCGAGCCGCCGGTTGGCCGCTGGCTGCGGGTCGGTGACCGGCGCTGCCGGGTGGCCGGGCTGCTGGCCGAACAGGGCGTCTCGGTGATGGTCGATGTCGACACGGTGGTGATGATTCCGGTCGCCATGGCCCAGAGCCTGTTCAACTCGGCCGGACTGTTCCGGGTGCTGGTACAGGCCCGCAGCCGGGATGCCATGCCGGCGGCAAAGCGCTTCGTGCTCGCCACGTTCAAGCAGCGACATCATGGCGAGGAAGATGTGACCGTGGTTACGCAGGATGCCGTGCTGGAGACCTTCGACGGCATCCTCGGCGCGCTGACCCTGGCGCTGGCCGGCATCGCTGCCGTGAGTCTGCTCGTTGCGGGCGTGCTGATCATGAACGTCATGCTGGTCGCGGTCAGCCAGCGTACG
>JAHDYN010000482.1 GCA_023383735.1 Gammaproteobacteria bacterium
ATCAATCAGGCATGGGCTGGTCAGTCGTGAACCACCGTGCACGATACGATGCACAACGACAGCTGGTGAAGGCGCAGCCAGTTCCTGCAGATGCCGGGGGAATTTTTCGGCAGCCTCGGCAGTTGATGCGATTTCATAGCGACATGCCGCAACTGGCATCAATCCGGGCGTGGCCAGCGCCGCCAGACGCACTGAGCTGCTGCCGGCATTGATGGTCAGTATCACGGCCACGCGATAGTCACAGCCTCGCCACGGCGCCAGGCACTTCCTCGCAGCCGCCGCGCATCGGCAGCTGTGCTTCGTCGAACAGCTCGTCAACCTCGGTTTGCGTGGTGAGCTGCGCGGCCTTGCGGGTGAGCTGCGGGGTGAGGTGCGGGGCAAACAGCGCGATGAAGTCCACCATGTAGCGGCGCAGTACCGAATCGCGGCGGTAGCCGAGCCAGGTGGTCACGCGCGGGAACAGTCCGGCGGCCGACAGCGCAGTGAGGTCTTTCTGGTCCTGGCACTCATAGGCCATCGGCGCGACGATGCCCACGCCCATGCCCATGCGCACATAGGTCTTGATGATGTCGGCATCACGGGCGGTGAACACCACGTTGGGTTCGAGCCCCTGCTCGGCAAACGCCTTCTTCAACGAGGATTCACCGGTCGTGCCAAACACATAGGTCACCAGCGGGTAGCCGGCGAGCACACGCAGGCTGAGATCCTTGCTGGCCGTCAGTGGATGGCCGTTCGGCACCAGGACGATGCGGTCCCAGCTGTAGCACGGCAACAGCACCAGACCGGGGAACAACTGGCGCGAGCCGGTGGCGATGGCGAAATCCACCCGGTTGGCAGCCACCAGTTCGGCGATCTGCTCCGAGGTCCCCTGATGGAGTTCGAGGTTGATCTTCGGATAGCGCTCGCGGAATTCCTTGATGACCTCTGGCAGCACATGCCGGGCCTGGGTGTGCGTGGTGGCGATGGACAGCGTGCCTTCCTGCTCGCCCGACAGGTCGCTGGCCAGGTTACGGATGTTCTCGACTTCGCGCATGATGCGGCGCGCCCGGCCGATCACGTCCTTGCCGGCCGGCGTGATGGCGGTGAGGCTCTTGCCCTTGCGCGTGAAGAGCTGCACGCCGAGCTCCTGCTCCAGCAGTTTGAGCTGCTTGCTGATGCCGGGCTGGCTGGTATAGAGGCGTTCGGCGGCCGCGGTGATGTTGAGGCCGCTGTCGACGATAGCCAGGAGATATTTGAGCTGCTGCAGGGTCATCGCGGGTGAAAACGCATGTCATGCCTGAAAAACATGACGATATTTGCAGGATGTCTTAAGTGCGGCCAGTCCAATCGATCATTCACATATATCTTTTTATTATATATTGAGAAATATTCATCATTTTTCAAGCTGCCTTCCGATACCTATCGTGGCCCGCTGCCCCACCACGAACCCGGCCACCCGCAGCGGAGCACCCCATGATCTACGACAACATCCTCGCCACCATCGGCCGCACCCCCATCGTGCGCCTCAAGCGCC
>JAHDYN010000483.1 GCA_023383735.1 Gammaproteobacteria bacterium
AGGTGTACTGCGATCGCATCAGCCAGCCCGGCCATCGGTACTGTGGTCTGCTCGAGTTCGGTGCGCAAGGGTTTGACGACCGCCGTACCGCTGGCCACCTCATCCTCACCCAGCAGCACGGCAACTGTCGCGCCGCTGCGGTCTGCACGCTTCATCTGGGACTTGAATCCGCCGCCGCCGCAATTCGTCTCCACCCGCAACGGCGCAGCGCCATCGCGCAGGCTCTCGGCGATGCGAAATGCGGAGCGGGTGGCCGCCTCGCCCACCGCGACCACATAGACGTCCGGGGGCCGTGGCGGCGCGCCCAGACCGGCCAGCGCGTACAACTCCACCAGCCGCTCCAGGCCGATGGCAAAGCCGATGGCCGGGGTCGGTTCACCGCCCAGGTGCTCAACCAGCCCATCATACCTGCCACCGGCACAGACCGCCCCCTGCGTGCCGAGGCGATCGGTCACCCACTCGAAGACCGTGCGCCCGTAGTAATCCAGGCCGCGCACCAGGCGCGGGTTGACGACATAAGGCACGCCAGCGTCATCGAGCAGCGTGCGCAGGCCGTTGAAGTGCGCCTCTGATTCACCATCGAGGTACCGGGTGAGCTGTGGCGCGCCGGCAATGAGCGCCTGCAGGTCCGGGTTCTTGCTGTCGAGGATGCGCAGCGGATTGCGCTCGAGGCGCCGGCGACTGTCCTCGTCGAGTTGCTCGAAGTGCGAGCGGAAGTACGCGCTCAGGTCGGCCCGGTACTGCACACGGGATTCGGCCGTGCCGAGGGTGTTGATCTGCAGGCTGACGTGCTCGATGCGCAGCAGCCGCCAGATGCGCGCCAGCATGATGATGAGTTCGGCATCGATGTCCGGCCCGGTGAAACCGAGCGCCTCGACGTCGAACTGGTGAAACTGGCGGTAGCGGCCCTTCTGCGGCTTCTCGTAGCGGAACATCGGACCCGTCGACCAGAACTTCTGCCGCTGGTTGCGCAGCAGTCCATGCTCCATGCAGGCGCGCACGATACCGGCTGTGGCTTCCGGACGCAGCGTGATCGACATGCCGTTGCGATCGTCGAAGCTGTACATCTCCTTCTCGACGATGTCCGTCACTTCACCGATCGAGCGCTTGAAGAGCTCGGTGCGCTCCACGATCGGCACACGGATTTCCTGGTAACCGTAGTCGATCAGCACGTTGCGGATCGTCGCCTCGACGTGCTGCCAGAGTGCGGAATCCGGCGGCAGCACATCACCCATGCCGCGGATCGCCTGTATCTTTTCCTGCATGCCTGCTCTCTACCGGGACAGCGATTCAATGCGGAAACGGGCCACCTTGCTGCCGGATGCACGGGCATTTTCCGGCACCGGCCAGGGCTCGCCATCCACGCTCAGGCGCACACCGGGCGCATTGCCCAGGGCCACGCTGAACGGTGGCTGACCTTCCAGCACCTGCCGGCTGCCGGCAGGCTGCTCACCGGACAGCAGCCGTCCGGAACGGTCGCTGATATCCACCCACGAGGCCTGTTCGAACTC
>JAHDYN010000484.1 GCA_023383735.1 Gammaproteobacteria bacterium
CACTGCGGCGCCCCTGGCCAGCAGTGCCTCGGCGATCGCGCCGCCGATGCCGCCGGCGCCTCCGGTGAGCAGTACACGCGCTTGTTTAAGGTTCATCTGCCGTCTCCAGTTTGTTCTTGTGTGTTGTTGTCCGCCCGGCATTGCGATCGATGCCGCGGAACATCTGGCCGTAGAGCCAGTACATGGCTCTTGTGCAACGTGTCACGGCGGCCCGGTCTTCGGGATCGCCGAGGCTGTCGAGACTGCCGGCAAGATCCTGCACATGCTCCTGGTCGAGCGTGCCGTGGCTGCGCAGATAGCTGAATGCACGGTCCGGCAGGCCCAGCGCCTTCTGGATGGCATCGGCAGCGCGCAGCGCCAGCGCCGCGCTGCTGCCCTCGAGAACAAACACCATACCGAAAAAACTCACCGGGTTGCCACGCATGATCGTGTCCCAGGCGTAGGCCACCATCGCCTCGGTCTCGACATTGGGCGCGGCGCGGGCCGCCGCATGGCGATCGCCGCCGGCCGCCTCGATGTCGTTGAGGATCCAGTCGTCGTGACCGGTTTCTTCCTCCAGATAATGCAGGACATTGTTGCGCAGGCCGGCGTGACGATCCGGCAGCCGCGCGCCGAGCGCCATCAGCAGCGGCACCGTGTGTCTTACGTGATGCCAGGCCTGGCCCAGGAAGGCGAGGTACTGCGCGCAGGCTGGTGTTGTTCATCAGGCAGTGGCCTCTGTTCTTTTGGTCCCTGGATAAAGCGAATCCAGCGTTGCCGCATGGCGTTTCAGGATGCGCGCCCGTTGCGGACGGCCGTTGGCTGTCACCAGGCCGTTGGCAAAGCTGAAGGGCGTGGCGACCACCGCCCACCGGCGCAGCCGGGCATGGTCGGGCAGGCGGGTGTTGACCCGTGCCACCGCGGCGTCGATCTGCGCCTGCGTGGCGCCGTCGGCCGGACTGATCAGCGCGGTCAGATAGGGCTTCGCTTCGCCGGACACCACTGCCATGCCGATGGCCGGTTCCGTCTGCAGTTCGCGCTCCACCCATTCCGGCGAGATATTGCGGCCGAGGCTGGTGATGATCAGGTTCTTGATGCGTCCGCGCACGTAGACGTAGCCGTCTGCATCGATCTCGCCCAGATCGCCGGTGGCCAACTCGCCCACTGCGGCCTCCGGCCCGGGTGGGTCACCCAGGTAGCCCGACATCAGCGGGCCGCTCACCATCAGCTGTTGCTGTCCGTCGAGGCGCACGCGGACATGCGGCAGCGGACGGCCGACGCTGCCACGTCGCTGCGCCGTCGCGGTGTTCACGCAGACCACCGAGCCGCATTCGCTGAGCCCGTAGCCTTCGTGCACCGGCAGGCCGAGCCGGGCCGCATCGGCCAGCAGTTCCGGTGCCACGGTTGCGCCGCCGACGGCGATGAAGCGCAGGCTGCCCGGCGGCTGCCAGCCCTTGTGCGCTGCCATCACCAGCACGCGCAACAATTCCGGAACCAGAATCAGGCTGGAAGGCTCGTGTGCGGTGATCGT
>JAHDYN010000026.1:0-1531 GCA_023383735.1 Gammaproteobacteria bacterium
GCTGCGGGCCGTGGAAAAGCGCGAGCCGTATCCGACACTGACCGGCCGTCAGCAGTTCTATATCGACCATGACTGGTTCATCGCCGAAGACGAACAACTGCCACGGCACAAGGATCCGATGCGTCTGGAGGGTTATCCCTTGCAGATGATGATGGGGCACCTGCGCCACGGGATTCACAGCATGTGGACGGATGACTCGCTGCTGCTGAGCCTGCGTCGTGGTGAGCCCGACATCTATGTCAGCGTGCAGGATGCACAGGCGCGCAAGGTCACCGACGGTGAGCTGATCCGGGTATTCAACTCACTGGGCTCCTTTGTCGCCATGGCGCATGTAACGCCTGGCATGCAGCCTGGCAGCGTGTTCATGTATCACGGCTGGGATCCGATGATGTTTCGCGGCGGACGCCAGAATTTCGGTGCGGTCGTGAGCAGTTCGGCGCTGATCAAGCCGACGGCACTGGTCAGCGGCTACGGGCATATCACCTACAGGGCGCTCGCCTTCGAGCCGAACTCGACCTTCCACGACTTCACCTGCGACTTCGAGAAGCACGTGGACGGCAAGGCAGCTTCGGCTGCCTGAGGGGCTCAGTCCTGCCCGGCCAGCTCGGCTGGAATCCGGGCGGGCAGGGCCAGAAAGGTGGCCCCGGCAAGTACGACCGGCAGCACGGCGCACCAGGTGAAGGCCGCTGCCCAGCCCACCACGCCGATCGCCCACGAGAGTGCAAACGGCCCGAGACCCAGGCCCAGTTCCACCGCCAGCGAACTGGCGAAACTGGCAGCCGTTGCGCGCAGCTCTGCCGGGTAGTTTTCGGCAATGAAGGTAAACATCACGGCATAGGCGCCGTAGAAAAAGAAGGTCATGGCGCTGAATGCCAGGAAGGTCGGCCACCAGCCCCGGGCAAACCAGATCATGACGCCAAAGGCCAGGCCGCCCAGCCAGCACCAGGCGACGATGGTATTCCGCCGGCTGATCAGGAATTCGCCGAAGTACGCTGCCAGTACATAGCCGAAGGCGCCGATCAGGAAGGAGAGTCCGACCAGCTCGATGGCCTCGCGCGCATCCCAGCCGCGGGCTTCACGGAAGTAGGGCGTCAGCATGATGGTTGCACCATAGGCAAACACATAGAGGAATGTGCCGAGAAACAGCAGCAGGGTTCGGCGCCGGTATGCGGGGTGGAACAGTTCCCGGGTGGCTGGCGGTGGGCGGCTGTCCCGGATCCGGGCAGCGCGGCTGTCCAGCCAGGCCTGGGAGTCCCTGAGATGGCGGTAGATGACCCACGCATAGGGCAGGAAGAGGAGACTTAACAGGAATATATATCTCCAACCCCATGTTTCATAAATAAAAGGGACCATCAGCGAGGCGAGAAAGAAGCCCAGGGGGAAGCCGATCTGGAGTACGCCGGTAAACAGTCCCCGCAGGCGCGGCGGCGCCTCCTCGAAGACCAGCGTGCCGGTTACCGGCGACTGGACGCCGGAAGTGGTGAAGCCGAGTGTGCGTGCGATCAGCAGGGTGACAGTCGTTGGTGCAAAG
>JAHDYN010000026.1:1541-10933 GCA_023383735.1 Gammaproteobacteria bacterium
GGCCAGTGCCGTGACGAAGACTGGTGTCATCAACGTCGTCGCCAGCAGGACCGCCCGGCGGCCGATACGGTCTGCCAGGGCACCGATCTGCGTGATCAGCACGCCAGCGGCAACAAAGGTGATGGCGATGTAGATGCCGCGCTCGAGTTCCGACCAGCCGAACTCCGCCGAGACCTCGGTGAGGACAAAGGTGAACAGCGAGTGGTCCAGGTTGGCAAAGGTCACGCCGATCAGGCAGATGAAGAACACCCGCCAGGCATGTCCGGATACCTGCCGCAGGGATGCCCGGAGCCCCGGCTGTGCCGCGTCGCCTGCCGGTGATGAGTGCACGGCTTCAGGTGCCGGAGAAAGTCCGGATCCAGGCGAGCAGATCGCGGATGTCCTGGGTGGAAATCACGTCACCGTATTTCGGCATGATGTAGTTCTTGCCGAGCGCTGCACCGCCTTTGCAGATGATCAGGTACAGATATTCGTCCGGCAGTGTCTTCATGTAGGCAGGGTCGCTCTGGTCCCTCGGCGGCTCGTCCATGTGCATGACGATCACCTCGGCCCTGCCATCCGCACCGTGACAGGCCGCGCAATGCTGGAGATGCAGTGCCGCGCCGCGCTGTGCGTCGCCGCGAAGCGCTCCCTCCGGCACGCAGATGTCTCCACCTGACTCGTCCGCCTGCACAATGCCGGCGAGCGACAGGGCAGCGATCATCAGCGCAATGCGCATATTCATGTTCTCAAGCCTCCTGCAACGGGATGGAAGTGCCCTCAGACCGCTGCAATCCATCCATACTGCGTGATGCTCGGTTCCTCGCCGGCGGCCTGATAGGCGACCTTCATGCGGCTCAGGGCATCCTCCGGGATCGCCTTGCGGGCCTCCTGTACATCGATGGCAAACAGCCGGGCAGCATTCAGCCCCAGGATCAGTTCCCTGTCGCGCGCGGAAAGGGGTTTGTAGCCGAACTTCTCCTGCAGGGACTCCGGAATCTGGAAGCGGCGAAAGGCCTCGATCTGCCACTGCGGAGAGCCCCACCAGATGCTGTCGGTTCCCCATATAACGTGGTCGGCACCGACGGCAGCGATCAACTGCCCCAGCAGGTGGCCGCAGACTTCCGGATGAGTGACGACCGAGTGGCCGAAAACAGCACCGAGCTCGAGGTAGATGTTCTTCAGCCCAGCCGCCCTGATCTGTGCGCAGAACGCCGTCGTCCAGGGGATATCGCCGCTTTCATCGATGCCGCTCTCGCCCGGCGGCAGCATGGTCATCATGTGTTTCATGCCGGAATGAAAGACGATGAAGTTGAGATCGGGCCAGTCCTTTGCCGCCTGCAGCACGTCGTCCGGGCGAAAATAGTCGGCACCGGGGCCGGGCAGAGGCAGCCCTTTGTGCGTGCAGATGTTCCTGACGCCAAGTTTCAGCGTCTTCTCGTAGAACGGATAGGCCAGCTTCTCGTCGTCGTGCCGCCATGGCTGAACCGGGTCGCCGGTATAGAACTTCCAGGCGTCGATTTTCAGCTCGCGAACCTGTCGCTCGGCCTCCTCAAGCCAGCCCGGGTTGGCGACTGTGCCTATGCCATGCGCCAGCATGCGCCTTGAGCCGGCCGCCTCGTTGACCAGGTTGCGCGTTGCGACGATGTCGTCGGCCGAAAGCACGTACTTGTCGGGCGGACCAATTGCGGCGCCGGTCAGGCAGGCCATTACGGTATCGCTGTCGAAAAAGATCTCTTTCACGTAGTTGGCGCGGTGAAGACTGTCTTTGGCCGGTGCCGCGCCGCTGAGTACCGGGTTGAGTCCGAATTTACCGGTCAGCGAGCGGAAAACCGTGGGGCCCGCCATGCTGTCTTTTACATGGTGCGTCTGCAGGTCGAGGATGAACTCGTTTTTCGGCCACATCTCGCGGCGTGCTGCCGGTTCGGCCGCCTCGGCCTCGCTGACCAGAAACGCCGGGCCAAAGACCTCATTCATGGCCATGAATGACACCGCCATGCCGCCGCTGGTGCGCAGGAAGGTGCGTCGCGACATGCCCAGCTTCCGGCTATAGTGATCAGCGAGTTCGAATATCCGCCGCTCCACGCGTTGCTGGTCCGGCGTCTGCGGCATCGGTTCGAACTCTTCGTTGCCCACGATCTGGGTGGGCACCGGCGTCGCCCTGCCGGTTTCGCGGTCATGGTCGCTCTTGCGGATCCACATGCTGCGTTTCTCCTTGCCGCGCTCTGGGCTGGGCAAAGCCTACGGTGATTGCCCTGTGGTCACCAACCGGTCATCGACGGCTGGCCGCTGCTTGGCCGGTGCAATCGCCATGCCCTATAGTCGAAGCCCCACTCATCGGCAACGAAGGCTGGTCATCATGCGGCTTCACTACAGCGCTGTAGGCATCCAGAACGTGTCCCGGATGGCTCTCACCCGTGACGACTACATGAAGGACATCGACAAGCTGGCGCTCAGCATGCGCTATGCGGTCTGGAACTGCAGTCTGGATCTGCCAGTGAAGCTCATTGCCGTGTCCGAGGGCGGAATCGGCGGCTGGTGTCTGGGCGGCGGGGACGAGCACCTGCGCATCTGTCGCGAGGTCGTGCCGGAGATCCCCGGCCGCGAGACCGACGCACTGGGCGAACTGGCAAAGGAACTGGGGGTTTACATCATCGCGCAGATGGTGGCGAAGGACCCGGAGCTGATGGAGGATAGGGTCTTCAACATCGCGTTCGTGATCGATCCGCAGGGCAGGGTGATTCACAAGCACTACAAGACGGCTTTCTATCAGCGCGAACCCAATGTGGCGCCCAGCGATATCTGGAATATCTACCTGAAGAAGTACGGTGACGATCCGCTCAGTCTGTTCAGGGCGGTGTTTCCGGTAGCCAGGACTGAAATCGGCAATATCGGCACCCTCATCTGCGCAGAGGGCAGCTATCCCGAGGCGGCCCGCGGCCTGGCCATGAATGGTGCCGAGATCATCTGGCGCACACAGTACCCGGAGCCGTGGATGGGCAACGGCATCGCCGAGATCCAGAACCGGGCCCATGCCGTCTTCAATAACTGCTATGTCGTGTCGCCCAATATCGGTGCAATCGATTTCCCCGGCGGCGGCCACCAGATGAGCTGCGGAAAAAGCCAGATCATCGACTACCGCGGAAACGTCGTCTCGCAGTACCTGGGTGGGGGAGAAACCCTGGTCAGCGCCTTGCTGGATATCGACGGGCTGCGGGATTTCCGGGTGCGGGCCCAGTGGCAGAACCTGATCAAGGACATGCGCGTCGAGGAGTACAAGACCATCTACGATGCGGCAATGGCCCGGGGCGGCATCTACCCGAGGAACCTGTGCATGGAGGAGCCACCGCTGGCGGAGGTGGACCAGCTCGAACTCGTGAAGCACCAGATCAACAAGATGGTTGCCTGGGGGGTGTTCACCCCGCCGGCCGACTGGGTGCCCTATACCGTAAAGCCCGAGGTTGCCGAGCGGATCCGGCGCGCCGGATCCCTGTAGCACGCCAGCTGGAAGCAGCAGCCCCCTGATCCGCCCCAGGTCGGGGTTGGCAGCCAGTGCGGATGACAGGCTACAATACCGGGTTATTGTCTCCGGGTGGCGCCCATGGCGCTGCCTGCCCTCCACAGTACACAACGCGAAGTCGGGATTATGGCCAGGAAGAAAGACATCAAGCTCTACCGCAACATCGGTATCGTGGCGCACATCGATGCGGGCAAAACGACCACCACCGAGCGCGTGTTGTACTACACGGGCAAGAAACACCAGATCGTCGAGGTGCATGACACCAAGGACGGCAAGGGCAGTACGACGACCGACTACATGGAGCAGGAGCGCAAGCGCGGCATCACCATTCAGAGCGCGGCGGTCTCCACCGAGTGGAAGGGCCACCAGATCAACGTCATCGATACCCCTGGACACGTCGACTTCACCATCGAAGTGAACCGCAGCCTGCGTGTGCTGGACGGTGCCGTCGTGGTTTTTGATGGTGTGGCCGGCGTAGAGCCCCAGACAGAGACCAACTGGCGGCTGGCCAACCAGTACAACGTACCCCGCATGTGCTACGTCAACAAGATGGATCGCATGGGTGCCAACTTCGGCCACTGTGTGAAAGGCATTCGCGAAAGGCTCGGTGCCAACGTGTTGCTTTGCCATGTACCGCTGGGCAGCCACGATGAGTTTGTCGGCATGTGCGACCTCATCGAAGGCGTTGCCTATGTATGGACAGCGGAAGACAAGGACGCCCCGTGGGAAACCATACCGCTGGACCAGGTAAAGGCCCGTTTCAATTTTGCGACCAGCAAGGACAACGACTGGATCGATCAGCTTGCCAAGCTGCGCCAGGACAGTCTGGAAACGGCATTGGCGTTTGATGACGACGCATTCATGACCTTTGTCGAGACCGGCGAATATGACCCGGTCATGCTCAAGGCCTGTATCCGCAAGGGCACCGTGGCTGGACAGCTGGTGCCGGTTCTCTGTGGTTCCTCGTTCAAGAACAAGGGCGTGCCACAGTTGCTGGATGCGGTGGTCGCATACCTGCCGTATCCGGGCGAGACCGGTGGCACGTCACTAGTCGACCCGGACGGCAATATCATCGGCACCCAGGAAATAGTCGACGATGCGCCGGCCCGTGCGCTGGCTTTCAAGGTCATCAATGACCAGTTCGGCACCCTGACCTTTGCGCGAGTCTATTCGGGCGTGATCAAGAAGGGCGATACCCTGTTGAACGTCACGCGCGGCAAAAAGGAGCGCGTAGGCCGCATCGTCGAAGTGCAGGCCAATGCCACCAAGGATATCGACGAAGTCCGTGCCGGTGATATCTGCGCCTTTGTGTCCATGAAGGATACCGAGACCGGTGATTCCCTGAGTGACCCGGCTCATCCGGCCCTGCTTGAGCGGATGCGCTTTCCGGATCCCGTGATCAGTGTCTCGGTGGAGCCCAAGACCCGTACCGATATCGACAAGATGTCCACGGCGCTCTACAAAATGGCCAAGGCTGATCCGTCACTGCGGCTTGAGGTCGACCAGGAGACTGGCCAGACCGTGCTGAAGGGCATGGGCGAACTTCATCTTGAGGTGACGATCGACCGCATGCGTACCGAACTGGGCGTGGAAGCCAACATGGGCAAGCCACGCGTCAGCTTCCGTGAGGCCTTTGGCACGACCATCGAACACACCTATACGCACAAGAAGCAGTCTGGCGGTTCCGGCCAGTACGCCGAGATCAAGATGATTTTCGAGCCATTGCCGCCCGGAACCGGGGTCGAGTTCTCCGACGAAATCGTCGGTGGCCGCGTACCGCGCGAATATATCCCGGCGGTCGAGCATGCGATCCGCACGGAATCGAAGCGCGGCCAGATTGCCGGCTACGAAGTGGTGGACTTCAAGGCCCGTCTGATCGACGGCAAGTACCACGATGTGGACAGCTCGGCACTGGCCTTCGAAATCGCCGGTCGTGCCTGTTTCCGGGAGGCTCACAAGGCCAGCCGGCCCAAGCTGCTTGAGCCGATCATGGCCGTCGAGACGGTCAGCGAGGCTGACTATCTGGGTGAAATCATCGGTGACTTCAACCGGCGTCGTGGCCAGGTCAGCGAGCAGGGCCAGAAGGGTCCGCAGGCCTACGTGCAGGGCTTTATCCCGCTCTCCGAGATGTTCGGGTACATCAACTGGCTGCGCTCGGCCACCAGCGGGCGCGGAACCTTCACGATGGAGTTTGCGCGCTACGCCGAGGTGGCTCCCGGGCTGGTCGACAAGCTCATGGAGAAGGAAGTCCGCTGACCGACGCGCGCTTCGCGACAAAAAAGGCCGGCTTTTCAGCCGGCCTTTTCTTTTCGGTGTCGTGTGGCGGCCGACTCAGGATCCGCGTTTGCTGAAGCTGCCCCTGGCGATCAGTCCGCTTATCGTGGCGTCCAGCACCTTGCCGGCAGTTGCATCGTCCATGGCTGGCAGGTTCTTCGGCCACACTGGTTGCTCATAGAGCCTGCGGTATATCTCGGTACGCAGATACGGCAGCCAGTTCTGGAAGCGCGCGTTCTCGCGATAGTGGCGCAGCGCTTCAATGTTGATTTCCGAAGCCACATAGCAGTCGTCGACAACACTGCTTTGCGCGAGTACTTCACCCTTGTACCCGACGATCATGGAGCGGCCGCCCAGCGCTCCGCCAATGGTGGTCGGCGGATTGCCGGGCATGATCAGTGCGCCGCAATTCGGTGCCAGCAGATAAGCGGTATTGTCGGCTGCACGGGCCCGATTCTGCACATCCCAGATCCCGCGGGAGACCCACGGTTCGGGCAGTGATGCGCGATACATGATCTCGGCGCCGTTCAGTGCAAAGCCACGATAGCTTTCCGGGAAAGCCCCCTCAACGCCGACGCTGCCGCCGATGTTGCCGATCTCCGTCCTGGCCACAGGGAAGAACGCGTCGAGGCTATCGCCGTTCTCCTTGATCCATTGGTCGTAGACATCGTGCGGCGTGGTGGAGTGCTCGACAAACAGCACGGCATTCTTGCGATGCTTGTAGATGATCTGGCCGGCAGGATCGATGATGAATACGGTATTGAAGAAACGGTCCGGATACTGTGGCAGCTTTTCCTTGAGCTGGGCGATCAGGAAGATGCCGTGTTGCCGTGCCTTGGCAGCCAGTTGATCGGACTCTGGCCCAGGGATCTCCGCCGCCATGCTGGCCGTGTATTCCGCCGAAGAAAGATGCAGGATTTCATCGGCAAAGCCCTGGATGCAGCCTTCACCGAGGGCAACCAGCCGTACGGGCAGTTCCAGTGCGCAGATATGGCACACCAGATCGATCATGTTGCCGATATGCTCCAGGTTTCTCCCGGTCTCGCTGCGCGTTGCACAGTGCCGGACGGTTGTCTGCAGGGCAACGGCGATATAGGGATCAATCATCGTCATGACTTCTTTTGCAGATAGTCGGCAAGCCTGATTTCATCGGCGCCCGGAATGACCGGGCGGCGAAGTTCTTCGATGTCCTCGACGTCCTTGGTTGCATCGATGGCCAGCCGCAGTGAACCAGTACCCTCTTTGGCACAACGTTCGAGTTCCCAGCTCTGCACGTCCGGAATGACGCGGTATTTGTCCGCGCGGGCTATGCGCGTGTACATGGCCCACTCCACATCGACAAGGTCGTGCACATTCACGTCCTCATCGACCACGATGATCCGCTTGGTGATGTGACTGACCGGAAAGAAGCCGCCGGTTGCCTTGTAGGCCGCCTCGATCAGCAACATCGGCTCGGCATCGCTCTGCTTGCGGATCGACATGACGATATGCGCCATGGCGCCCATCCGCGGTTCGAGAAAGACGTCGATATCGACAATCCCCGTCAGCTGGCTGCGCAGTGCGCCGATCAGTGCGCGCCTGATGGAGAACGTGGCGATGGATCCCAGCGTGTTGTGCTCGGGGTTCCGGCCCGCGAGTATCGAGTAGAACATCGCATCCCTGCGATGGGTGATGGCGGTGACTTCGGCTATCGGTGCCGTCTCGAGACCATACTGCCCGGCAAATTCGCCGAGGTTGTTGTCGATATTGCCCGTGAACCGGACCTGCACTTCGATGATCATTTCCGCGTTGGCGGGAACCAGCAGGTCGCTGGTCTCGCACTTGACCAGATCGATCGGCCTGCCCTGAAGTCCGCCGGCAAGATCGAGTTCTGACTGCTCGGGTGGCAGTTTGCAGGCCGCCGCCATCTGCAGTGCCGGTTCGACGCCGATCGCCAGCGCAACCGGCATGGCTTTACCACGCTGTTCGGCGTGCTGGTAGAACTTGCGCAGATCGGAAAGGGAACTGGCATTGACGGCCAGAGTATCCGGTCCGAGGATCAGTGACCGGTAGACGCCGACGTTGAGCTGCCCGGTCTGCGGGTTTCGCGAAATGCCGCAGGCCGAGGTGATGAACGGTCCGCTGTCGAGCTCAAAGAAGGTCGGTACGGGTATGTCCGGCAGGTCGATCTGCGCGCCACGGCGTACGACTTCCTTTACCGGTGCCGTGGGCACCTCACGGGGCGCGATGGGATTGCGCTTGGCTGCCTCAAACCGCGCGTCCAGGTCGTTGGCGTCAAACGGTTCGCCGGGTTTGCTCCCCAGAGCCCAGCCGAAACATTCGATCCGGTTCAGCAGGCCGCCGATGACCGGGAACCGGGCGCCGATGACGTTTTCAAAGAGAAAAGCCCGCCGCTGCCGATCGATCTGCTCCATGACCGCCGCCATTTCATACTCCGGATCGACTGGCCGGCTGATTCGGTACAGCTCGCCGCGTTCCTCGAGAAGCCTTGCAAGTCCTCTGAAATCCAGCACGGATGTGTCTCCTGCGGCAGTCGCTCCGGAAAGTCCATTCTAAAGGATGTCGCAGGTTCGCCGTGGAGCTTGATGGCGGTGTCCGCCAGTCAGACTGTCTCCGCCGCCGGCCCGGAGTTACCATTTGCGGGGAAGGCGGACCCGGGTTGGGCCGGCTGTGATTACCGGAAAAGGAAGAAATGCCATGACATACCAGGAACCGGACAAGGAGCTGTCAGCAGTTACACGCGATATGCATCGCGCCATAGAGTCCCTGAAAGAGGAGCTTGAAGCCATCGACTGGTACAACCAGCGCGTGGATGTCTGCAAGGATGATGAGCTGAAGTCCATCCTCGTGCACAATCGTGACGAAGAAAAAGAGCATGCGGCGATGCTTCTGGAGTGGATTCGCCGGAATGATCCGGTCATGTCGAAGGAGCTGAAGGACTACCTGTTCACGACGAAATCACTGGCCCATGACTGAGCCGGAACAGGCAGGAGTCCCGGGACGTCGACGGACAGGCGCTTGAGCGCGCGGGGGCAATTCCTGTCCGAACTGGGTGAAGCCCTGCGCCAGGGGGAATGCTGGGGGCTGGTGCTGTGCCAGCCCCGCACGAAGCAGTCCGGCGGTTCCCGTGTGCAGGCCGACAAGCTCACCGTCCGCCCGGTCGAAATCGCGGGTCAGCGGCTTTACCAGTTGGCCGAACGCCGGGGCAGGCAGGAGTTCCATCGCAATCTCGGCCCGGACGAGTTGCTTACGCGGATTAGCGCCGAGATCGGCACTTCATTTGCCCAGGCCGAGCTGTTCGGAAAGTCCGCTGATCTGTCGCTGCGGATGAGTGACCGTCGCGAGCCGCGCCTGTTGCGGCGGAAGCCCTCGCGCAGCGCACCCGCTCTGGGTCACGATCGGCACAAGAACTACCTGATTCCCGAAGGCAGGCCTTGTGCCTTCATGCAGGAAATCGGCGTGATGATGCCGAACGGGCAGGTCAAGGCTGCAAAGCGGGCCAAGTTCCGTCAGGTAAACCGCTTCCTGGAACTGGTCGCCGACGTGCTGCCCGAGTTGCCGGCCGAGGGCACACTGCGTGTCGTCGATTTTGGTTGTGGGAAAAGCTATCTGACCTTCG
>JAHDYN010000027.1 GCA_023383735.1 Gammaproteobacteria bacterium
CCAAGTGCGCGCACCTCGTGACCGGCCTCGCGCAGGAAAGCCATCACGTCGTACTCTGTTTTCCATTCCTCGATCTGTTGCGGGGTATGACCCGCGAGGCTGTCGGGCGGCACGAGGCTCTCGTGCATGAGCACCAGCACGCGCAGTTTCTTCATCCGCTATACCGCTCCAGACCAGGACGGATTCAGGCACGCCGTCAGAGTCTACGGGACGGAAAGACCTGCCGGTAGCCACCGACATCGCCGTCGAGGATCACGTCCTCCGGACGCACGGGCCGCGCAAGCGCCAGACCGGCGAGACTGCGGCAACGACTCAGCGCCACGTATGTCTGTCCGTGCGTGAAGGCACCGCGGCCGAGATCGATGTACACGCGATCGAAGGTCTGGCCCTGGCTCTTGTGTATGGTGATCGCCCAGCCGAGGCGCAACGGCAGCTGCCTGAAGGCGCCGATCACGCCGGGCGTGATCTGTTGCGTGCTGCGTTCGTACTGGTAGGCGATGTTCTCCCAGGTGGCCGGCTTCACCTCATGCTCGCTGCCATCCGGCAACTGCACCGTCGGGCCATCCTCCGCCAGCGCCGTTACGATGCCCCAGGAACCGTTGATCCAGCGTTTGTCCGCATCGTTCTTCAGGAACATCACCCGGGCACCGACCTTCAGGCCGAGTTCCGGCTCGGTGGGAAACGCCGAACCGTCGAAGCGCCCGGTGATCTCGGCCGTGTAGGTCTGCCGTGCACCGGGCAATGCCGCCAGACGCCGGCTGTTCTCGCGGAAGGCCGCATCATTGGTTGCCGTCAGCACGATATGACTGTCGGGCTCATCCAGCTCTGCCCGTGACTTCACACGTGCATTCAGCGCTTCAAGCACTGCCTCGCCGGGTTCGCCGTCACGGATCTGTTGCAGGATCTGCCGGAACCCCGCATCGTCTTTCTGGCGGTAGATTTTTTCCAGTTCGATGGAGCTGCCGCCACCGCAGCTCTTCCAGGCCTGCGCCTGGAAGAAGTACGGGCCACCGCCGGTCGCTGCAAAATACTCGCGCAGCTCCGGCTCGCGCACGACCGGCGGCAATTGCCAGAGGTCACCGAACATGGCGAGCTGCACGCCGCCGAAAGGCTCGTCGCTGCGCCGGTTGACCCGCAGGGACTGGTCGATGCCGTCGAGCAGGTCGGCGCGCACCATCGACACCTCGTCGATGATCAGCAGCTCCAGCGCCTTCATCACACCCGTGTGGCGCAGGGGGCGGATCGCGCGCAGATCCACAAAGCGCGGCGGCAAACGGAAGAAGGAATGAATGGTCTGGCCGCTGACATGGATCGCCGCCAGTCCGGTGGGTGCCACGACCGCCACGTTGCGCACCGTCTCGTCGCGCAACAGGTGCAGGAGCGTGGTCTTGCCGGTGCCGGCGCGCCCGGTGACGAACACATGCTCGTCACTGCCCTCGATCAGGTCCATGGCGCGCTGAAAGTCGGCGTTTGGCTCCAGACCTGCGCGGATTGACGATGGTGTGTCCGGGCTTTGCTTCATCTAGACTGCATTATGCTCGACTGGTTCGCTGCCCTGCTTGCAATCACCTTCATCGCCCTCGCCATCATCTTCGATGTGCGCTTCCGCCCCGTGCCCTGGGACACCTACCGGCCGAAGGCGGCCTGGTTGCGCGCCGGCCTTTACTTCTGCTGCTGCTGGCTGCTGTCGTATCTCAGCGGCGGCATGCAGCTGCTGCTCGACGCCCCGTGGTACACGGAGGCGCAGCTCGACGACCGGAACTGGGTGCTCAGCACGATCGGCCTGTATGCCTTCATCCTGATCGCCTATGCGGGTGTCTGGTCGTACTTCACGCCGGTATTCGAGCGGCGGAAGAACACGCTGGTCTCCGCGCTGTTCGGTTTTCTGTGGGGATCGAGCTCGGGCCAGCTGTTTCTCGCGGTGTGGCTGATCGCCGGCAGGCTGGGTTTGCCGGACTGGGGCACCTGGCTTGTGACCTTCACGGTGCTCGCGGCCTGGCAGCCGAACTGGCACAACATCTACTGGGACCACTACATCGCGCCCGAACACGACACGCCCATGACGCAGAAGATCAAGGCGCTGGGGTGTCACATCCCCAACCTGGCCATCGGGCTGACCTACCTGACGGTCTACGAGAATCACCTGATCTTCGTCAGCACACAGGTGATCGCCTGCGTGTCGGCCGGCATCGGCATGCGCTTCCCGGCGCCGTGGGTCGCGCCGAGTGCACTCAACCTCGCCCGGCGCACACACGCGCGGATCCCGCGCTGTACCGGCTACATCCCGGCGGATCCGCGCAGCGATCCGTACACGCCCTTCTATCCGGGGTGGCGCGGCCCGACCAGCCAATGATGCGATGATGGGCGATGAGCGATTTTTCAGAACTGACCCTGAGTCCGGCCCTGCATCAGGGCGTAACGGCAGCCGAGTACCTGGAGATGACGCCGGTGCAGGCCGCAAGCCTGCCGGCAATCCTTGCCGGCCGCGATGTGATCGCCCAGGCCATGACCGGCAGCGGCAAGACGGCGGCTTTTGCGCTGGGCCTGCTGGCCGCCATCGATGCGGCCAGCATCCGGCTGCAGGGGCTGGTGCTGTGCCCGACGCGGGAACTCGCCGACCAGGTCAGCAAGGAGATCCGGCGGCTCGCCCGGTTCATCCCCAACCTGAAAGTACTCACCCTGTGCGGTGGAATCCCGCTGCGTCCGCACCTGGCCTCTCTGGCGCATGAGCCGCACCTGGTCGTGGGCACACCCGGACGCATCCTCGAATTGCTGCAGAAGGGTGCGCTGCCGCTGGCCGCGATACGCGTGCTGGTGCTCGACGAGGCCGACCGCATGCTCGACATGGGCTTCAGCGACGACATCCATGCCATCACCGCGCAGATCCCGCGCAAACGCCAGACCCTGCTGTTTTCCGCCACCTATAACGACGCCGTGCGCGGGATCAGCCGGCAGTTCCAGCGCGACGCGCTGGATATAAGCGTCACTGCCACACTCAGTACCGAGGAAGTCGGGCAGCTGTTCTTTGAAGTCGGCGAATCAGCCAGGTTCGACACACTGACGAGCCTGCTGGTACAGCATCGCCCGGAATCCGCGCTGGTCTTCTGCAACACACGGCATGCGGTACGCGAGCTGGCCACCCGCCTTGCGGAGCAGGGTCACTCGGTATTGGCGCTGCATGGCGATCTCGACCAGCGCGATCGCGAGGAGGTACTGCTGCGTTTTGCCAATCGCAGCTGCGCGCTGCTGGTTGCCACCGATGTGGCCGCACGCGGGCTGGACATCAAGGACATGCCGGTGGTGATCAACCACGACATGGCGACGACCGCCGAGGTCCATCTGCATCGCATCGGCCGCACCGGCCGCGCCGGGTGCAAGGGCCTGGCCTGGACGCTGTGCACGCCGCACGAGCGCCATCGGACCCTTGCCATCGAAGAACTTCAGGGTACGCCGCTCGACTGGCAGACACCGATACCGGCCAGCGGCACACAAAAACCGCTGACGGCCGGCATGGTGACGCTGGTCATCGACGGCGGCCGGCAGGACAAGCTGCGTCCCGGCGATCTGCTCGGCGCACTGACCGGGGATGCCGGACTGGCTGCCGATTCGATCGGCAAGATCGACATCTACGCCACCCGTGCCTATGTGGCGATCAACCGTCGCTCGGCAGACCAGGCCTTCCGTGCGCTGGTTGCGGGCAGGATCAAGGGCCGCCGCTTTCGCGTACGCCGGCTGGCCTGAAGCACTCAGCGCAGCGCGGGAATCACCCGCTCGCCGATCAGCCGTATGCCGTGCGCCTGGTGCTTCTTCAGTTCCAGCGAGACCTGCGTGCAGCCGGCCGCTTTCAGCTCCAGCAGATGGGCGATCACATGATCCATGTCGCCAGTCGTGCCGGTCAGGGTCAGGTGATCCACGCACATGTCCAGCAACCGGTCGGGCAGCCCCTCGACCGAGTGCGCATTCCTCGCTGCCATGGCGTAGATCTGCGGGATATGTTCGAGGATCACCGCGAAGTCATCGGCGCTCATGAACTCGCGCATCATGTACTCGCGGAAAATGGCCCGAAAACCGATCCAGCGTCTGGCCTCATGGCGCGCTTCCTGCAGATCGTCGTAGACATACCAGGCCATGAAATTATTGAACCCGAACGCTGCCGGGTCGCGACCGAACTCGCGCAGATGACCGTGCACGGCACCGACGGCAGCCCGTGCGAGGGCCGGCGACAGGTCGCTCATCATGATGCCGTCGGCTGCGCGTGCCGACATGCGCAGCATCTGCGGCCGGTTGGCAGCAGCAAACACCGCCGGCGGTGCCGCAGCCGTGATCCACTGCGGGTCGTAGTCGTTGATGCTGTACATCTGGCCGTGATAGCTGAAGGGCCGCCGGGTGGTGGCGCCCTTGACGATATCGATGGCCTCGCGGACGGCACGCACCCGGCGCGTGCGCGGAATCTCCAGCGCCATCACCACCTCCCCGCCGCCGCCGATGATGGCCTGGGCACGGCCGGGGCACAGCTCATTGAGGGTCAGCAGTGCCATCGCGATACGGAAGGGGTGCAACTCATAAGGACTGAGCGCGATGGGCCCGAGGCGGATCGTGCTGGAGGCCCGTGCCAGCTCCGTGAGGTTTCCAAACGGATCCCGGCCATCCAGATAGCTCGCGCACCACACGGCATGAATGCCATGCCGCTCGGCCAGCAGCCCCAGCTCCCTCAGTTGCGCCGAGGGCAGCTGCGAATCGAGGACGATATCTATTTGCATGGCAACGCCTAATCCACCGCCCGACGCCTGCTCTCCCAGAAGCGGTACATGAACGCGCCGTAGACGGTGGTCGTGGTGTCATCGGTGAACAGCGGGCTGTCTTCGTTTCTTGCCCCCTTGTAGAAACCCTGCCGGATGCCGCCCCACAGTTCGAGACGGCGTGCCACCGGCCAGCGCAGCGACAGCGCAATCTCCGTGCCGAGATAGCCGCCGTCTGCCGCAAAAGCAGGACGTTCGGCGGTTGCGTATGCCGGTGCGACGTCGTAGTAGTAATCCATGTAGCCATCACTCGCGAAGGACGAGGTGATGCGCAGCTTGAGCTGGTGCCGCTCCCGGCCGAAGTCACGGGTGAACTTCAGCTCCGGCGCAAACACCAGGCCCTCGAAGGAGGGATCAAGGCCATCCCACGACAACGCACCCCGCAAGGGAAACGCCAGGAACACGTCGGCTGGGAGCCACTCGCGATCTGCAAACTGCAGCTCCAGTTCGGGCCCGATCTCGGTCAGCAGGTCGAGGTCCGGCATGCCCTCGCGCGCCGCGATGTCCTCGCTGTCGGAGCCGAAAACAAGGTCGAAATCGATGTCCAGCTTGATCCGGTCGGCGCGAAACACCCTGCCGCGCATCGGCGAATCGGTGTCGTCACCAACACGCAGGAACGTACCGCGATAGACCGGAAGGGGCAAGGGGATGAAGTTGTTCTGTGATTCTTCGGACGCCGGGTAGGACGGACCATGACGCCCGAAGGCCGCGATATTCATTTCCCAGAGCGCGTCGGTAGCCGGATCCTCAATCGTCGCGGCCGTGGCCACGCCGCTGCAGGACGCCAGCATCAGAAGGGCGGTGCTGCGCAGTGCGCGAGGCGACTGGTTGTGATGCTTCTGTTGCATGGTCTGGGGACAATCGCTCCCGCAGGAGCTCAAACACGCTTCCAGCTGCGCAGCGCTTCGCCATACAGTTTGTCCACATGCTCGAAGATCCCCGGTGCGCCCTGCTCCAGCAGCGCCCGGTTGGTTTCGGGGAAGGACTCCCTGCCGCCTTCAGCCGGCAACTGGCGGGTCGCATCGATGACGATCTTGCTGGTACGGGCAAACTTCACCTGGCTCGGATCGGTCTGCAGGCCGAAGGCGTCCTCGATGATCCTGCTGGCCGGGTGCGGCTGCCAGCGCGAGCCGATGGCGAAGATCACCTCACGACGATCGAGGATGTTCACGTCCTTGTCCACCACCACCACGACCTTGGCGATCGGATTGCGTTCCGCCACCTTCATGCCGGCAGCCAGGCCTTCACCAGCGGCCTTCTTGTCGATGCTCATCACCACGAAACCCATCGTGTCCTGCGGATTGGTGTAGGCGACGAAGTTGGGGATCTGCCTGCCGAGCAGCACGCTGTACATGGCATCCATGGGCGCGGTCACGCTGGCGCGCTGCATGCCGGTCATCGCGTTGACGAACCACGGCTCGCGGCGATGCGTGACGGTGTTGACGGTCATCACGTAGTTGTCCTGCTTGACCGGACCGAGGTAGCCGAACATCTCGCCGAAGGGGCCTTCATCCTCGAAGGGACCGTTCAGCTGCACCTCGCCCTCGATGACGAACTCGGCATGTGCCGGGATCAGGATGTCGGTGTCCTCCGAGCGCACCACCTCGATGGCCTTGCCGCGCATGCCCCCGGCGATCGCCAGCTCATCCTGCGGTGCGTCGGTGAAGCGCGGCGCGAGGCGCGTACCGCTCAGCAGCCAGACCATCGGATCCTGGCCCAGCACGATCGAATATTTCACGGTTTTCTCGCCGCGCTTCTGCGCAGCCTTGAGGAACTTGTCGCCCGTCTGGTTGGGTTCGATGTTGATGCCCAGCTTGCGCGGCCCCTTGATCTCGGCACGATAGGTGCCGAAGTTTGCGCCCAGCTTCGCATCCACCATGAAGTGCGAGCCGGTGTTCACGTAACGCCCGCCGTCAGCGGGGTTGGTCTTGACGAAGGGGAATTGCAGCAGGTCGATCTCGTCGCCCTTCAGCACCACCTGCTTGCAGGGCGCCTGGTCGCGGGCAATCTCCACCGGTGGAATCTCCGGATACTTGCCGCGGTTTTTCGCCAGCATGTCCTTCAGATAGGCCATGGCGCCGTTGTAGGTCGCGTAGTGATCGCCCGGCACCACCGGCAGGTTCCAGATGATCGCGTCGGTATTCCAGTGACCATACAGGTTGACGAGTACCGGCCCCTTCACCCACTTGCCGTCGATCTTCACTTCGTCGAACAGCATGGTGGGCGCGCCATACATGCCGTACTGGTCCGTGGCACGGAAGAACAGCCCCGGTATCTCGTACTTGTCCTGGTCGATGCGGTCGAAACGCACCAGCAGGCCGTTGGCCTCCAGCGCCGCCACCCAGTCACGCATCGAATCGAAGGGTGCCATGGGCACCGGCCCCCGGGACTTGCCGGCCGGCGCGGACGCGGCGTGGACGGGCTTGCCGGCATCGGCTGCGTAAGCCGCCAGCCCCAGCCCGGCGGCACCGACGCCAGCCAGCAGGCTGCGGCGCGAAATTTCCCCGGCGGATGGATCCTGGCGCTTGTCTGACATGTCTGGCTCTCCGGCGATGGCGTGGACTACGGATTCCCGCAACGATACTGCACGGGCGCACGGCTGACCACGCCAGCCATGGACGGCAACGATTGATCTGCCGGACTTCATGCGTCCTACCCGCGCACCGGCGGTTACCCGGTCACAGGATTCCGCATGGCAACCGACCGGCGCTTCTGGCTGACACACGCGATCTGGCCACTGCTGCTGTTCGTGCTGCTCGCCGCACTGTCTGCCACCACGCCGCTCGACAAGGACATCGCGCGCGCCTGGGCCTGGGACGCTGCATCGGGGCAATTCATGGGCACCGGCGCGGGCGAGTGGTGGGCCAAAACGCTGATCCATGGCATCGGCGGCAGCGTCATGCGCAGCCTCGGCGCACTCCTGTTGCTGCTGTGGGCCGGCACTTTTGTGGCCGGCTTCCTGCACAGCTGGCGACGCCCGCTGGGCTTTCTGATTGTCTGCATCGCGCTGGGAACCGGCACCGTTGCCCTGCTCAAGCAGACCACCAACATCGACTGCCCCCGATCGCTTGCCGAATTCGGCGGCAGCCAGCCGTATCTCAGCCTGTTCGCCAAGCGGCCAGCTGCGCAGGCCCGGGCGCGGTGTTTTCCCGGCGGTCACTCCTCCTCGGGCTTCGCGCTGTTCGCCGTGTACTTCCTGTGCCGGGCCCGCAGTCGCCGCCTGGCGCGCGCATCGCTGGCTCTCGCACTGTCTGTCGGCGGGCTGTTTGCCTTCGGGCAGGAAGCGAGGGGCGCGCACTTCCTCTCGCATGATGTATGGAGCGCAGCCATCCTGTGGTTTGGCTGTCTGGCTACCTATACCGTCGCTTACCGATGCGAGGTCTGGGCCACCGGGGACCATCCCTGTAAAGTTGTCGCCGTGCCCGGCCCCACCATATGAACGACTCGCCCTTCAAGAGCAGCGGCGGATTGCGCCGCATCGTGCGGGCTGCGGGCTATTCGCTGGCCGGTCTGCGCGCGGCACTGGCCCACGAGGCGGCGTTTCGCCAGGAACTCGCCGTCGGCCTGCCGCTGATGGTGCTGGCACCATTCATTGCACCCGGCAGATGGGCAGCCCTGGCGATGATCGCCAGCATCCTGCTGGTGCTGATCGTCGAACTTCTCAACTCCGGGATAGAGAGCGTGGCCGATGCAGTCAGCACCGATCACCACAGGCTTCTGGGGCGCGCCAAGGACCTGGGCAGCGCAGCCGTGATGCTGAGTCTCACGCTCGCCGGCGTTACCTGGGCGGTGGCGCTGTGGCCCTAGGGCGACGGCAGCCGGCAAAGAGGTCCAGGGAGGGCTCGTGCACGGAGGTGCTGACGTCCAGCAGCCCCAGCACCGAATGAAAGAAATGGTCGTGGGCAACCGCAGCGCCCGCCTCCGCCTTCAGGCAATCCTCGTCCACCCCGGT
This sequence comes from Gammaproteobacteria bacterium, assembly GCA_023383735.1. GTDB lineage: Bacteria > Pseudomonadota > Gammaproteobacteria > Steroidobacterales > SHZI01. The sequence continues at coordinate 8,752 of JAHDYN010000027.1, forward strand.
GCTTTCCAGCAGGCCGTCTGACAGCCACATCAGCATCGGCACCTCGCGCTGCACGGCCGGCGCGATGGCATACGGCAGTCCATGCAGGTAGATGCCGTTCTCGCCCAGCGACTCACCGTGATCCGACACGTAGATCAGCGCCGCGTCGCGATCCGGCAGCGCCTGCAGCCAGGCGAGCATCGCCGCCAGTACATGATCCGTGTAGAGAATCGCATTGTCGTAGGCGTTGACGATCTCCGCGTCCGAGCATGCGCTGAGTTCACTGCTGTCGCAGGTCGGCGTAAAGCGACGGAATTCCTCGGGATAGCGCCGAAAGTAGGCCGGGCCATGGTTGCCGAGCAGATGCAGGACCACCACCAGGTCACCCGGCTCCATCGCCGCGGCGGCGAGCCGGGGCAGCAACACGGCATCCAGGCAGCGCTCGCCATCGCAGAGCAGCGGGTCCGCGTCGCCGGCGATGCGCTCGCTGGGCAGCCCGTCGCAGACCCCCTTGCAACCGGACTGGTTGTCCAGCCAGAGCACCTTGAAACCCACCCGGTCGAGCACATGCAGCAGCGACTGCTCGCGGCGGATGCGCGCCTCGTCGTAGTCACGGCGCCCCACCGGGGCAAACAGGCACGGCACCGAAACTTCCGTGCTCGTCCCGCAGGCCTGCACGCGCGGCCAGGTCACCAGGTCGAGCTTGCGCAGCTCGGGTGTGGTGTCGCGCGCGTAGCCGCTGAGGCCGAAGTTGGCCGAGCGCACTGTCTCGCCGATGGCGAGCACCAGCAGTCTTGGCCGCTGTCCGGCGGCTGCGGCGGCCCGGTGCGCATCGGCAGCAATCACCTCACGTGGCCCCGCAGGCGCCGCAACCGCACTCCGCGCCAGCCGAAAGCCGGAAGACAGGTAATTGGTGGGCGTGATCAGGTGGCGGGCCTCGCGGTGATTGCGTACCAGCGATGACACGGTACGAAACTGCGGAAACACCACCAGCGCGGCCAGCACCAGGGCCGCCGTGACTGCCAGCAGGCGCGTACCCAGCGCCCGCGACATGGGACGCTCCCTGATCTGTACGCGGCTCAGCAGCATCAGTGGCAAGCCGGCATAGAGCAGCAGATGCAGGCCCAACTCGGGCGTGAGCAGTTCGCGCGCTTCCGGCCAGTCGGTATGCAGCACGTTCTGCAACATCTCGGGGTTGATGAACACCGAGTAGCGATCCATGTAGAAGGTCGCAAAGGCCGTGGCCACGAACAGCACGGCCAGCACCGGTCGCACGGTCCGGCGGGTGAGCAGCAGCGCCAGCACCGCAAACTGCAGCGCGGTTACCGCAATCAGCAGCCCGGCAAAGAGCAACAGGTCGGGGCCGTCCGGCAAGCTGTGCTAGCTGAACAGCAGGTGCCAGAAGGCACGGTTGTAGAAGACCGAAAAAGCGATCGAGGCCAGGACGATCAGCGTTTCCGCAGCGAGCACCGGACGCCATGCTGCGAGGCGCCGAACCGCCTGCCAGCAGCGCCGGGCAAGGGCGTCAACGGGGAGCTTCAGCCCGGCCGCGCTACGGGCGAATGAGGGAAGAAACCGGTCATGCAGTGTGTCCATGCCGGTTGGACGCTGGCCGCCAGGGAATCAATCGGGGCTGCAAAGCCCTGTTCAGGCGCGCTGGCGAAAGAAGCCGATCAGCATCCGGTTGACCTCGTCCGGCTTGTCATAGACCGCCGCATGACCGGCGCCGGGCACTATCTCGAGGCGCAGGCCTCGCATCAGCCGCCGGGCCCGCCTGCCGACCTTGTACGGGTCATAGAGGACTTCATGCTCGCCGAACACCAGCAGGCCAGGCGAGGCAAACCGGGCGAGCAGGGCCTTTGGTTCAGACATGAAGAATTTGCCGATGACTTTCAGACCTTTCCACTTGTCGATACGGCGCGTGCGCTCGTCATAGATGCCCAGCGACCAGTCCACGCGATAGTGTCGGGTACACAGGGCCATGGCCCGGGCCAGGGTGCGGTCGAAAGTGCCGAAGGATGCACCCGGACTCGGTGAAGACACCGACTTCGCAGTGAGCTCATCCTGCAGCACATCAGCATCCTTGCTCTTCTTCATCACCCGCGTCAGCCAGATGCGCCACGGCAGGCGTGCCCGCGACAGGCCGGTGGGGCCAAGCAGGGCCACCGAGAGCACGCGATGCGGGGC
>JAHDYN010000485.1 GCA_023383735.1 Gammaproteobacteria bacterium
TTCGCTCGGCTCGATGCCGAGCAGCCGGAGCAGGCGCGCCGCGCGCTGGCTCCCGGTGGTCAGCCAGAGCTCATAAAGCCGCAGGATGTCCTGGTCGCGGCTCGTACCGGCCACATGGCGAACCTCGGTCAGCACATCGACCAGATCGATGAACCGGGCCGAGAGCTCCGCATAGACGGGAGCCAGCGAGCGTCCGCGCATGCCGGATGGCGGAGACGCAGCCAGGCAATGGTAGGCACCGCCGCCCATGCGCACGTAGTAATTGATGCCGACCGGTGAGCGATCCAGATACCCGGCCATGAAGCCGGCCACGAACAGCGCGACATCGCCAAGCCGGCGCAGCGCCATGTTGCGCTCCTCGGCCGAGGGCGCCCCGGCTGCATCGGCCAGCATCAGCGCCAGCGGCTGCAGCCGCGGACCGGCAGGCATCTGGTCGAAAAGCGCCTCGGAACGAACAAAGGCGGTCAGCAGATTGACGACGTAGTGGGCGGTATGGTCGTCCACCGCGACCTTGTTGGAAGCCATCGCCGCATCCACCGAGTCGCGGAAAAACTCCTGCAGACTCGGCACCGGAATCAGCTCCGGCTCCTGATCAACCGTCGACATGCTCTGGGCTCTCCCCTCCCGGGCATGGAACGGTTATACCGCCAGGCTGAGGCAGACAGCGTGATCATCGTCACGAAGATCGGACAAGCAGCCGTCAAACGAGGATCAAATGCTCCGGCACCAATCGGATATCTCCGTGACGCGGCAGTCGGCCACATCGTGCTCGAAGCGGAATGCGACGAATTCGTCGGGACGGGCCAGCGCCAGGCCAACCACAAAGGACAGGCCGTGGCCACGTCCGTTGGTGTCCTGGTCGCACTTCACATAGAAAGCGCGGCGCGGCGTGTCACCGGCCAGCAAGCCGGCCGACTGCGACTCGGACAGGTAACGGCTGATCTGGTCGGCAACCGCCTGCCAGGTTTCCGGACCCGGCGCCTGGATCGCCGCCCAGCGGGTGTTGTGGGCGATGTTGCTGGCCGTCATCACGGCGCGACGGCGCAGGCTGAGCTGTCGCCACTCGCGATGCGCGCCGCTGCTGCGCGCAAGCGTCACATCGCCGGAGAAGGAAATGAAGCCCGGCGCCGCCGGCCGCAGCAGGTTCACGCCGCTGCGGGCCAGGGTGCGCGCATCTTCGGCATCCGGCTCGATCGCGACCCGTGCCCGCGAGCGCAACAGCAGGGGCTCCGGCTCTGCCGCCGATGCCGCAGACTGCTGCCCTGCCGTTTCAGCCTGGCGGTCGCGGGCGGCAAGCATTCCGGCGATGGCGCCGAGCGCACTGAGCGGCCGCGATGCCCCACCGTCGGTGGTCACCCCGGCCAGCAGCGGGAAGTACGTCATCACGTTCGGACTGGCAAACGGGCTGTCGCGCTGGCTGCGCGCCACATCCTCGACCTGCGACCAGTGTGAGGGCGGATCGAGCAGCAGGATCGCGTTGCGCTTCGTGCAGTAACGCTCGGCCG
>JAHDYN010000486.1:0-871 GCA_023383735.1 Gammaproteobacteria bacterium
TGGAAGACACCGCCTCGGCTGAAACCAGTGCCTGGGTCGCCGCTCAGAACCGCTACACCGAACAGCAATTGGCGGCATTCCCGGGGCGCACACACTTCGCGACGCGTCTGCGCGCCTTGCTCGATCATGAGCGCATGGGCCTGCCCCAGCGGGAGAACGGCGTGTACGCCTGGACCTGGAACCCGGGGCAGGCGGAGCAGGATCTGCTGCGCATCAGCCGCGATCCTGCACAGGCCGGTACGGTGCTGGTCGATCCTGCCAGCTTCAGTGCCGATGGCACGGCATCGCTGGGCGACTTCAGGCTCAGCCCGGACGGCAGGCTGGTGGCCTGGAGCCTGTCGGACGGGGGCAGCGACTGGAAAACCTGGCGCATCCGGGATACGGCGACCGGGCAGGATACCGGCGATGTTCTGACCGGTACCAAGTTCACCTCGGTCAGCTGGTCGCGCGACGGGATGGGTTTTTACTACAGCCGCTACCCGACGGATGCAGAGGGCCGCCACGACGACAGCAAGCAGGTTGCCGTTTACTACCACCTGCTCGGCACAAACCAGGCTGCTGACCGGCAGATCTACGCCGTCACCGATCACCCGACCCGTGACCCCTATGCAGAGCTTGTGCCTGATGGCCGTTTTCTGGTCATCACGCTGCAGGATGGCTATGAAACCAGCGGCATCTACTACCAGCGCCTCACGACCGCGCGAAGCGGCGAAACGATCCGCTTGCTCGACCGGTGGGATGGCCGCTACGAGTTCCTGGGTGCGGTGGGCGAGGTCTTCTATTTCCTGAGCACGCAGTCGGCACCGCTGGGCCGGATCATTGCGGTATCGCTGAGCGCACCGGAGCCCGGCAACTGGCGTGTGGTGGTTCC
>JAHDYN010000486.1:881-1503 GCA_023383735.1 Gammaproteobacteria bacterium
TGCGCTGATCGGTGGACGCCTCGTGGTCGAGTATGTGCAGGACGCGCATGCAGAGCTGCGCCTCTACAAGCTGGATGGTTCGCCCGGCGCTGTCGTGCAGTTGCCGGGGCAGGGCAGCGTGACCGGATTTCCCGGTACGCCGGATGACCCGGAGACTTTCCTGTCCTGGACCGACTTCACCACGCCGCGCACGGTCATGCGGCTGGACGCCATGACGGGCGCCCTGACGCCCTTGCGAGCGGACCAGCAGCTCGTCGATGCCGGCCGCTACCTTGCGCGGCAGGTCTTCTACACGAGCCGTGATGGCACCCGCGTGCCCATGCACATCGTGCATCGGAAGGATCTGGTGCCGGACGGGCGTCAGCCCACGGTGCTGTACGGCTACGGTGGCTTCAACGTGTCGCTGATGCCGGCATTTTCCGCCGCGCGCATGGCATGGATCGAGGCTGGCGGCGTCTATGCGCAGGCCAATCTGCGCGGTGGCGGTGAATACGGCGAGGCATGGCACCAGGCCGGGACGCGGCTCAACAAGCAGAATGTGTTCGATGATTTCATCGCGGCGGCGGAGTGGCTCGTCGCCAACGGGATCACGTCGCCTGCCCATCTGGCCATCTGGGGTGGC
>JAHDYN010000487.1 GCA_023383735.1 Gammaproteobacteria bacterium
GCTGGGCGATTTCTGCCTCGAGATTGCTGATCGGGCCATCGACCGAGCTCGAGCGCAGCGGGTCGACACCATCGGCACTGCTGGTTTCGCCGGCCAGCTGGCGGGCCAGTTCGTTGCGCTTGTTGGTCAGGCTGTTTACCTGCGACTGGAGGGCGCTGACTTCGGCGCGGGCGGCCTCGAACCGTCCGTAGAAATCACCCTCGCCCTGGATGAGGCCCATGTTCTTGGTCTTGAACTCGGCCAGGCGGTTCTCGGCCTCTGTCAAACGCGCTTCGTACTGCTTGATCTGGGCCCTGAGAAAGTCGCCGGCTTCGGCCGAGTCGGCGACATCGCTGGTCATGGAGTCGGAGATGAAGTCGTCGAGCAGCGTCTGCACCACGGCGCGGGCCATGTTCGGGTCGCGATCGCTGTAGGAAATCGTGTAGACCTGCTCTTCTTCAGCCCGGGTCGGCCGCAGCACGAGAATGGACTCCTCGAGTTCCAGCAGCAGCCATTCGCGCTCGGCCGGGGTTCGGGCGCGGGCTGACAGGCCGGTTTCGTCAGCGACCCTTTCGAGATGCGGCCGGCTGAGCAGGGCCCGGGTCATCAGCTTGACCTGTTCGAGCGGATCTGTGGGTACCGTCAAGCCCTGCAGCAAAGGCTTGAGTACGCCCTCGGCGTTCACGTAGACGCGGGCTGCGGCCTCGTAGTTGTCGGGGATCATCCGCACCGTGATCCAGCCGCCAGCCGCGATCAGCCATGCGCAGAGAAGACCCAGCCAGCGGAATTCCCACATGCGCTGGGCATCCTCGATGATCCGGGCCAGGGTCTTCTGGAAGTCCATCGGCTATGCTGCTCCAATTACCCTGTCTAGCCTACCATCTGGGCACGGCAATTGGATGTGGCGTGCCGCTCGACTGTGGTGTTCGGCGCAACGCAAAGGATGTGATGCGTTTCACACGGGCCCCCATTGGACGTGGCAGACGGGGTGGAACGGTCTAGAGAACGGGATCCATTGCGCGCGTTGCGATATCAAGCTGGGCATGTCTGCATTAATTCACCACCCTGTCCATTTACCGATGATTTCGAGGACTATTTCCAGGTCGATGCATTCTCCAGGGTGATCGATCCTTCCGACTGGGATGGTTTCGGCTCGCGTGTGGTGGCCAATACCGGCAGATTGCTCGACTTGCTGGATCAGCATCAGGTACGCGGGACTTTCTTCGTCCTGGGCTGGATTGCGGCACGTCATCCGGATCTGGTGCGTTCGATTGTGGCGCGTGGACATGAGCTGGCCTCGCATGGCATGAGCCATCAGCGCATCGTGACGCAGACGCCGGCCGTATTCCGGCAGGAGACGCGCGACAGCAAGCGGCTGCTCGAGGATCTCGGGCAGGTGCCGGTCACTGGTTACCGGGCGGCGACCTACTCGATCACCCGTGCATCGCTGTGGGCCCTCGACATCCTGAAGGAAGAAGGTTTCGAATATGACTCGAGCATTTTTCCCGTGCGCCATGATCGCTA
>JAHDYN010000028.1 GCA_023383735.1 Gammaproteobacteria bacterium
GATGGCACCGGTACCACGTTTCTGGAAGCGTGGACACTGGAACCGGTGGTGGTCACGTGCCTGTGGCAGCGCCCGCAACCGCTTGTTGCGGCAGATCGCTGGCTGGAGGTGCCGGCCGGGGCTACGGTGACCGAACGGGCGGTATTGCTGAGCGGTGCGCGCAGTCGCGGCTTCCTTGCCTATGCCGAGTCACGGATCAATACAGCCGTCCTGCCGGCAGCGATGCGCGATGTGCTGGAGAGAGGTGTGGCCGGACTGGGACAGATTCTCCTGGCCAGCGGGCTCGACACGCGCCGCGAAGGGCTCTGGTACGGTCGCGAACAGATGCAGTCATTGCCTGAGCCGGTGGCCGCTCTCACCGACGGCGATTTCCTGACGCGCAGCTACCGGGTGACCGCGCAGGGCAGGCCGCTCATGGTGATTACCGAACGCTTCGCCTGGCGGCCGATCGCGGTGCCGGTTGTCACGCCGCCATCCGACTGAACACGATTTGCCGCTTACGAGTCCATCCAACATGCATATGCGTCTTCCGGTATTCCTTGCCTTGTCCCTGCACCTCGCTGTGGCGGGCGCGGAGGGCTGGGCCTATTACGGTGGTGACGAGGGCGGCAGCCGCTATTCGGCACTGACGCAGATCGACAAGGACAACGTCGGCAAACTGGAACTCGTCTGGCAGTACCGGACCGGTGCGGTGGCCGCCAACCCGGCGCTCAAGTCCATGATCGATTTCCAGGCCACGCCCACCTTGCTGCCGGCGGCAGCCGGTGCGCACCTGGTGATCTGTGATCCCTTCGGCAAGGTGATTGCGCTCGACCCGGCCAGCGGCAGGGAACGCTGGAGCATGGATCCGGAGATCGACAAGACGCCCTATGCCGGGCGCTTCAAGTGCAAGGGCGTGGCCTACTGGGCCGACAGCACGGCGGAGGCAGGCGCTGCCTGTGCCCACCGCCTGTTTCTTGCCACGGCCGACAAGCGCCTGATCGCCATGGATGCGCGCGATGGCCGGCTCTGCGCCGGCTTCGGCGTGCAGGGCGAGGTAGATGTCGATGTGCTGCTCAGGTCGCTGGTGCCGGCCGATGGCACCGAGCTCACGCAGCTCGTTTCGCCGCCGACCGTGGTGCGCGATGTGGTTGCCGTGTCTTCCTTCTCCAACAAGTTCAAGACCGCCTCGTCGGTGAACGGCGCCATCCGCGGATTCGATGCGCGTACCGGCGAGTTGCGCTGGAGTTTCGATCCGCTGGTGCGCGATGCATCCACCGGGCTGACGCCCACGCCGCAGCAGGTTGGCGGCGCAAACACCTGGGTACCGATGTCGGCCGACAGCCCGCGCGACCTGCTGTTTGTGCCGACGGCAGGTCCTGCACCCAACTACTGGGGCGTGCACCGGCCGGGCAACAACGACTACGCGAATTCGATCATCGCGCTGCGCGGATCGACCGGCGAGGTGGTGTGGCACTTCCAGACCCTGCACCACGACATCTGGGACCGCGATGTCGGCTCGTCGCCGATCCTGACAGAGATCAGCCGCGAGGGCCGCAAGGTGCCGGCTGTGATCCAGCTGGTGAAGACCGGCATGGTCTTCGCTTTCAACCGCGAGACCGGCGAGCCGCTGTTCCCGATCGAAGAGCGGCCGGTGCCGACCGATACCGACATCGAGGGCGAGCAGCTGTCGCCGACCCAGCCCTTCCCCGTCAAGCCGCCGGTACTGGTGCGCAACACGATTTCGCCCGACGATGCCTGGGGTTTTACCATCTTCGACAGGAACGCCTGTCGCAGGAAGATCGAGTCGATGCGCCATGGCGGCCACTACGAGCCGATCATGACCACTGGCACCATCCTCTATCCCCAGCCGGGCGGCGGGCCGAACTGGGGTGGCGGCGCTTACGACCCGGAGCGCAACCTGCTGATCACGCCGGTGTCGCAGATTCCTTTTTACGTGAAGCTGATCCCGAAGGCGGAGGTCGATCCCGAATATGCCAAGCGGCCGGAGGCGGGCGCGCCCATGCAGGGGCCGGGCTATCTGGGCGGCACGCCCTATGGCGTGAAGCAGGGTCCGCTGATGTCGCCGTCGTTCACGCCCTGTACCGCGCCGCCGTGGAACATGCTGGTGGCCGTCGACATGGTCAGCGGCGACATCCGCTGGAAGATTCCCTTCGGGCGGCTCGACAAGCTGATGCCCTTTCCGATCCCGCTCAATCTCGGTGGGCCTTCCGCCGGCGGCCCGATCGTGACCGCCAGCGGCCTGATCTTCATCGGTGCTTCCTCCGATGACCGCGTGCATGCCTACGATGTGGAGACCGGTGAAGAGCTGTGGGAAATGCGTGCGCCGACCTCGGCGATGGCCACGCCGATGACCTATGAGCTTGATGGCCGGCAGTACGTGGTGTTCGCCGCCGGCGGGCACTCCTGGTACGACGCCAAGGGCATCGATGACTATGTGCTCGCCTACGCGCTGCCCGTGAAGTAGCTTCCGTTTCCGGCACATCGCCGGGCGTTGTGAGAACTGGCGCATGGTCGCAGCGCGGGTCCAGCGGCTAGGCTGCCGCTTATGTTGGACTGGACTCTCATCAGCCTCGGCCTGCTGGCAGCGCTTGCGACCAGCCTGGTGCTCGCCATCGCCCTGAAGGTCTGGCAGGGCGGCCGCCGCGGCAGTGGGACGGTCGATGCCCTCCATCACAGGATTCGCGGCCTTGAGGCCGATCTTCGCGTCGCGCAGCGCGCGGCCGACGATGCCCGGAATGAATGCCAGACGCTGGGTGAAGAACTCGACAAGGCCAGCACCGAATTGGCCGCGCTGAAGGAAGAAAGCACCCGCCAGCATGACCTGGTGCACAAGCTCACGGCCGAGATGCAGCACGAGTGTCGCAAGACCGCGCAGCTGCGCAAGGAACTCGCCGACCGTGCCGAGGAGATGGTGCGCACGCACGTGCAGCTGCGCGATGTGAAGACCGAACTGGACGTGTCGCAGGTCGGCTCGGATGTGGTCATCGACCAGATCGAGAGGCTTACCCGCGAGCGCGACGATCTCAATACGCTGGTTGAAACCCTGCGCCGCGAGCTGGACACGAAGTCCCGCGATCCGGACCGTTCCGGGTTGCGCCGCGATCTGCTGGTCGATTACTGATGGCCTATCTCGGCCTCATCGGCATCGGTTTGCTGTTCGGTCTGGTGCTGAGTGGCATCGCCATCGCCTTTGTCCTCATGCGTTCGGGCGAGGGCCCGCTCAAGGAAAGCCTGTTCGGCAGCGATTCGCGGGCGCCGGCCTTTCCGGGTGCCGGCAAGCCGGCCGAGCTCACGCCGGAGGCCGACAAGAAGATCAATACCCTGCTGGAAGAACTGCGCGTGACGCAGCGGCTCGTCGATCAGGGACGCGTCGAGCGCGAACGGTTTCTCAAGGCTGCGACGGCCGGCAAGGCCGAGATCGATGCGCTGCGCGAGCGGGTGGCTGAACGCGAAGCGCAGATCGAAGGTCTGAAAAACGAGTTGAAGGCGGCCGCCGGTCGCCACGATGCGTTGCTTGCCGATCTCGATGCACGCACCGAAGAACTGTCGCGGGTCAGCCTCGAACTCCGCGATGTGCGTACCGAACTGGAGGTTGCCGAGTCCGGTACCGCGCTGACCAACACCCAGATGATCGACCTGCAGCGCGAACGCGACGAGCTTGCCGTGAGGCTCGACGAATACCAGTCCGGCATACGCGCCCGCCGCCAGCAGGCCTGAATCTCCGCCTATACTGCTGCCGGGAGCGGTACTCCCGGAGAATGCTCATGCGTCTGGGTATGGTGGCAGGCTACGCGTCGGCATCGGTCAGTCTGCCGATGGACGAAATCCTCGAGGCCGAGCGGCTGGGCTATGACTCGGTCTGGACCTCCGAAGCCTATGGCAGCGATGCGGTTTCGGTGGCGGGCTGGATCCTGGCGCGCACCACGCGCATCCGCGTCGGTACCGCGATCATGCAGATGCCGGCACGCACGCCCACCTGCGCCGCGATGACCGCCATGAGCCTCAACGCGCTCTCCGGCGGACGTTTCCTGCTCGGCCTCGGGCCTTCGGGTCCGCGCGTGGTGGAGGGTTGGTACGGCGTGCCCTATGGCCGGCCGATGACCCGCACCCGCGAATACATCGACATCATCCGCCAGATCGCTCTGCGGCGCGGGCCGCTTCGTCACGAGGGCTTTCACTACCAGATTCCCTACAAGGGGGCCGACGGCACCGGCCTCGGCCGGCCGATGCAGAGCATCCTGCATGCCGACCCGCAGCTGCGCATCTACACGGCAGCTGTCACGCCGACAGGGCTTGCCACCGCCGCCGAGATTGCCGACGGCGTGTTTCCGATCTGGATGGATCCGGAACGCTTCGACCTGATCGGCCCGCACCTGCAGGCAGGTTTTGCCAAAGGCGGGCAGGGACGCACGCTGGCGGATTTCGACGTCGCACCCTTCGTGCCAGTCGTCCTCGGCGATGACCTCGATGCCTGCCGCGCGCCGATCCGTGCGCACCTCGCGCTCTACATCGGCGGCATGGGCCCGCGCCAGAAGAACTTCTACACCGACTACGCCCGGCGCATGGGCTATGTCGCCGAAGCGCAGCAGATCCAGACGCACTACCTGGCCGGCCGCAAGGACGAGGCTGCGGCGGCCGTACCCGACCGGCTGGTCGACGCCATCGCGCTGGTCGGGCCGGCTGCGCGCATCCGTGAGCGCCTTGCGGTCTGGAAGGCCGCCGGTGCGCGCGGCGAGATCGGCACGATGCTGCTTGCGCAGGCCTCGGTGGAGGCGCTGCGTCTCGTGGCCGAAGAACTGCTGTGAGGCGTGCCGGATGAAGATTGACGTGATTCTCGATGCGCGTGCCAGGGCGCGGGAACTGGCCGAACTCGGCCAGCTCGCCGAAAACTGCGGCATCAACGGTGTGTGGGTATCGAGCCTGCTCGATTCGCGCGATCCCTTCGCCAACATGGCGCTGCTCGCGCAGGCCACCTCGCGCATACGCCTCGGCCCCATCGCCGTGAATCCCTTCGACACGCATCCCGTCAAGATTGCCTCGGCGCTGCTCACGCTCAACGAAATGTCCGCCGGTCGTGCGCAGATCGTCATCGGCGGCGGTGGTGAAGCGCTGCAGGCGCTGGATATCCGGCCTGAACGCCGCGTGCGCGCGGTGCGCGAGTGCGTCGAGATCATCCGTGCTGCCGCAAGTGGTGAGCGCATCAGCTATGCGGGCGAGCTGTTCCGCGTTCGCAATCTGCAGCTGCGCTGGCTGGAGTCTGCGCCGCCAGCCATCTGTGTCGGCGCAAGCCAGCAGCAGATGCTGCGCATGGCGGCGGCCTGCGCCGACGGCATCATGATGAGCGACATGCCGCCGGGTCCGGCCTCACAGGCCATCGCCACGCTGGATGCTGCGCTGGCGGAACATGGCCGCCAGCGGCCTGGATTCACCACCAACGTCTTCACGGCCTGGCATGTCTATCCGGATCGCCAGCAGGCGCGGCAAGAAGCGCGCCGCTGGCTGCTGTTGCGGGGCATCTTCCGCCCCTGGCTGCTGGCTGAATTCCTGGATCCGGCGGATGTCGATCTCGTCATGGCCAGCGAGGCGGCCTTCGCCAAAGCCTTCGCGGCCGGCAGTCACCTCGTCGACGGCGTACCGGACCGGGTGCTCGACAGGATGGTCGACAAGCTCACGGTTTCAGGCTCACCTGACGATCTGGAGCCCGTGATCGACAAGCTGCGCAAGCTGCGCGATGCGGGGCTCGGCAGCGTCGCGCTGCGACTCTATGCGGATCCGGCCACTTCGATCCGCCTGATCGGGGACCGGGTGGTGCCGGCGTTGAGAGACTAGGGTCGGGCGGGAGCACCCGGCTCACGATGGCGGCTCTCCGTGGCTCCTCGGGTACTGCGAAAACTGCTACTGACTGTCCGGAATAATCTGCAAGAATGGCGGCCGCGAACGTCGGGGTATCTGGCCTGCCATTTCTTCTGGGGACACCATGAGCAAAATGCATTCTTCCGGTATTTCACGACGTGACCTGATCCTCGGGGCCTCAGCGGGTATTGCCGCAGCGGCAGCGGGGGGTGCTCCGGCCGGAGCTGCCGCCGTCAGCGACACCAATGCCAGGCCGCGTCCCCGGGGACCCGCCAGGCGTGGGCAAAATATCCTGTTCGTGTTTGTTGATCAGGAGCGGCACTTCTCCCGCTGGCCGGGACGCCTGGATCTCCCGGGACACGAGCGTCTCGCTCGTACGGGCACGTGTATGCAACAGCACCATATCGGCGCAACGATGTGCACATCGTCGCGCTCGATCATGATGACTGGTTTGCAAACAGCGGTTAACGGCATGTCCGAAAATCTCGATGTGCCGTGGGTGAAGGACCTTTCGCCGGACATCCCGACAATCGGTCACATGTTGCGCAGGGCCGGGTACTACACGTCGTACAAAGGCAAGTGGCACCTGACGCGTGCATTCGACCAGGAATTCCCGCCGGAGCACCTTTTCACCAGGGAGATGGAGGCATACGGGTTCTCGGACTATGTATCCCCCGGCGATGTCGTCGGGCATACGCTCGGCGGCTATTCGTTTGACCACATCATTGCGGGCAGTGCGGTTTCCTGGTTGCGACGCGTGGGACGCCCACTGAGCGACGACAGCAAACCGTGGGCACTGACGGTGAGTCTCGTGAATCCGCACGACATCATGTATTTCAATACCGATTCGCCGGGACAGAAGGTTCAGGATAACGGACGCCTGCTGAGCCAGGCGGCGAGGGCGCCACGCAACGCCATGTACCTGCCCGAATGGGACATGCCGATTCCGGGCAGCCTGCAGCAGCCTTTCGACACGGCCGGCCGGCCGTCAGCACATGGAGAATTCAGCAAGGCCTGGGACTACGTGCTCGGCCATATACCGCCCGAAGAAGAGCGGTGGCGCCGCTTCAACAACTTCTACATCAACAGCATTCGTTCCGTTGATTCCCAGCTCACGGTCATTCTCGATGAACTGGACGCACTCGGCCTGACGGACAAAACGATCGTCATCTACACGGCGGATCACGGTGAAGCCGGCGGCGCCCACGGCCTGCGCGGCAAGGGACCCTTCGCCTACGCCGAGGCATCCCACGTGCCGATGTACGTCGTCCACCCTGACGTACGCGGCGGCCGGACGTGTGGTGCACTGAGCTCGCACATCGATATTGCGCCGTCCTTGCTGGCGCTGGCCGGTGCGGACCGGACGAAAGCGGCCGAGTTCGCAGGCCGCGAACTGCCCGGCAAGGACTTCACGACGGTGCTGAACAATCCCGAAAGCGCTGGCGTCAATGCGGTGCGGGATGCCGCGCTGTTCACGTACAGCGGTATCGCATCGAACGACGGCGACCTGATGAAGTTCATTGCCACCGCCAAGGCCGCAGGCAAGGATCCGAAGGCGGAGATGGCCGCCAGCGGATTCAGGCCGAATCTGAAGAAACGCGGCACGGTGCGCTCCGTGTTCGATGGCCGGTACAAGTTTTCGCGGTATTTTTCGCCGACCGAACACCACAAGCCGACGGATCTCGACGACCTTTACAGGCACAACGACCTCGAGCTCTACGATCTCGAGAGCGACCCCGGGGAAATGACCAATCTCGCGGCGGATCGAAGCGGTAACGCAGAACTGGTGCTTGCCATGAGTGCGAAGCTCGAGGCGGCGATCGGTGCCGAAATCGGCGTTGATGACGGGCGGGGGTTGCCGGACATCCAGGGGATCAACTGGACACTGCAGAACGAACGGTTCGACTGAGCGGTGTCCGGGTTCTGCCCGGTGCGAACTACTTCATCCCGAAACACCGATATGGCGGCATACTCTGCGGATGCGCTTCCTGCTCCTCCTCGGTTGTCTCCTTCTCTCCCTGGCTGCCTGTGCCCGGGACGGCGACACCGTTCTCCGGGGCAAGGTAACGCACGTCACGGATGGCGACACCGCCCAGGTGCAGCTCCAGAGCGGGGCGATCACCGTCCGCTTCTACGGTATCGACGCCCCGGAGAAAAATCAGCCTCACGGGGACGCTGCGGCATCGGCGCTGCGGCAACTGGTCGGTGGCAAGGTGGTCGACCTGATACCGGTCGAGCAGGACAAGTACGACCGTCTGGTCGCCGTCGTCATGCTGGGCGAGCGCAACGTCAATCTGGAGATGGTCGCGAGGGGCAATGCATGGGCCTTCCGCCAGTATCTCGGCGAGTTCAAAGACGACCCGCTCTACTGTGAATGGGAGGCGAAGGCTCGCGACCAGCAGCTCGGCCTGTGGCGATCGACCGGCGGCAAACGGCACGCGCCCTGGGAGTGGCGTCACCGGGATCGCGGTGTCCCGTACACCGACTACAATGGCAGTACGGGGGCCGATTGCGTGGCGGCGATCCGCGCCGCACCGGCAAGCGCGCCGGTGCAAGCAGGCCGGAAGTCCGGTGACTGCCTGATCAAGGGCAACATCAGTTCCGGAAACAAGCGCATCTACCACGTGCCCGGCAGCCCGTCCTATGCGGACACAAGGATCGACGAGTCGAAGGGCGAACGCTGGTTCTGCTCCGAGGCCGAGGCGCGGGCGGCGGGCTTTCGGGCACCGCGAAATTAGTCTGGAGGGCAGGTCATGGCACATGACAGGAGACGAGCGTTGCGGCTTTCCCCCGCATGGGCAGGACTGGTGGCGCTGCTGGTGGGGTCAGTTGCCATGGCGGGTGATCGCGATGACTGGCAGCACTACGGTGGCGGACCCGGCGGCTCGCATTACTCCTCGCTCGCGCAGATCAACCGCGACAACGTCGCCTCGCTCGCCCTGGCCTGGAGTTATCGCACCGGCGATATCGAACGGCATCCGGAACACCGGCCGCTCGCCGCACTGAACGTGACGCCCATCCTGCTGCCGAGGGCGGCAGGTGAGTCTTTGGTGTTCTGCTCCGCGATGAATCGCGTGATCGCGCTGGACCCGGCGAGCGGCAAGGAGCGCTGGGTCCACGATCCGCAGATTCGCATCGGGCCCGTTGGCAGCAAGTTCCTGTGCCGCGGTGTGGCCTATTGGGAGGACAGCGATGCAGCTGCCGGTGCCAGCTGCAAACATCGCATCTTCACCTCGACCAATGACTTGCGGCTGATCGGTATCGATGCGCTGAGCGGCAAGCCCTGTGAGGACTTCGGCACCGCCGGGGTGGTGGACGTGCAGCCGGATATCTACGACGACGCCCCGGATCTCAAGGAAGGCGATGTGCAGTTCTCGGCGCCGCCGGTGACCATCGCCGATCTCGTCGTGATCGGGTCTTCCGACAACAGCAAGTTCTGGCGCGCCGACAGCCCGCGGGGCGAGGTGCGGGCCTACGACGCGCGTACGGGTGCGTTGCGCTGGAAGTTCGACCCGATTCCACACGAGGCAGAAAATGCGGAGGCGCTGGGCTGGACCCGTGAGGGTCTCGAGCAGACGGGCGGTGCCAATGTCTGGAGCATGATGTCGGTTGATCCGGCGCGCGGCTTGCTGTTCCTGCCCACTGCGACGGCCGCGCCAAACAACTTCGGCGGCCATCGGCCGGGCGACAATCGTTATGCCAACTCGGTGGTGGCACTGCGTGCAGCCGACGGCACTGTCGCCTGGCACTTCCAGATCGTGCACCACGATGTCTGGGACCTTGACCTGCCGGCGCAGCCGATCCTCGTCGACCTCAGGCGCGACGGGAAGCGGGTGCCGGTGGTCATCCAGCTGACCAAGCAGGGACTGATCTTTGTTCTGCATCGGGAAACGGGCGAGCCGGTGTTCCCGGTGGAGGAACGGCCGGTGCCGACCGACGGCGTGCCCGGCGAAGTGCTCTCGCCGACACAGCCGTTTCCGGTTCGTCCGGCGCCGCTTGGCGTACCAAAATACACGCCGGAGCAGGCCTGGGGCTTCACGCTGTTCGACCGCTCGGCCTGTCGCAGGAAGCTCGCGTCCTTCGGTCGTTCAGGACTCTATGAACCACCGGGCTTCGAAGGCACGCTGACGGCTTCATCGGCCAACAACTGGGGCGGTGCGGCTTTCGATCCCGAGCGCTCGCTGCTCGTTCTGCCGGTTTCGCAGGTCCCCATCTACACGCGGCTCAAGCGTACGGCCGACGTGACGCCCGAAGAACTCGATCAGCCCCGGATGGGGCCGATCGGGCCGCCGACGGCGATGGCGGGTACACCTTATTCGTTTCAGTTTGCGCCGGTGCTCTCGCCCCTGTTCTCGCCCTGTACCCCGCCGCCCTGGGGCGAGCTGATGGCGCTGGACCTGTCCGGCGATACCGGCACGAAGTGGCGCTTCACGCTCGGCACGCTCGAAAAGCTGATGCCTGTGCCGATACCGTTGCCCTTCGGCACGCCGCTGGCCGGTGGTCCGACCGTCACGGCCGGCGGGCTGGTCTTTATCGGCGCGAGTGCGGATGAGAAGTTCCGCGCCTTCGACATCGACAGCGGCAGGAAACTCTGGGAGGTGAGCACGCCGGCGTCGGCGATGGCGACGCCGATGACCTACTCGGTGGGTGGCCGTCAGTTCGTGGTGGTGGCAGCCGGCGGACACATCGTGGCCGGCTTTCGCAACGTTTCGGATTACCTCGTGGCCTATGCGCTGCCCTGAGAGGTAGCCGCCACTCAGTCCACCGGCTTCCGCCGCAGCGACTTCGTTTCGCCGCGCTGTTTCTTGCCTTCCAGCCGTCGCAGTTTCGCGCCCTTGCTCGGTCGCGTTGCGATGCGCTTGCGCTGTACCACGGTGACGGTGTTGACCAGTTCATTGAGCCGCTCAAGTGCGTCGTCGCGGTTCATCTCCTGGGTGCGATGACGCTGTGCCTTGAGCACGATGATGCCGTCCTGCGTGATGCGCTGGTCGCGCAGTGCGAGCAGCCTTTCCTGTATCCCGGGCGGCAGC
>JAHDYN010000029.1 GCA_023383735.1 Gammaproteobacteria bacterium
TGCCGTGGATGCCCTTCAGGCCACTACCGTGAATGCCTTTCAAGCCGCTGCCGTGGATGCCCTTCAGGCCACTACCGTGAATGCCTTTCAAGCCGCTGCCGTGAATGCCCTGTAAGTTAAGGTGGCTTGTGCTGTCGGTTTCTATAGACGTGAGGTTGGAAAGATCCGTTGCTGTAAATTGTCCTGATCCAGCGGAGTAACCGATGGCTTCAATGATGTCTCCATTAGCTAGGTTGTCGCGTTCGCTAGAATTGCCAATGACGTTGAGATCGATTGCCAAATTGCCGATAACTAGCCTTTTCCTGAGCAGGTCAGTTTTTTCAATCACGCCACGTACATAGATTAGAGAAGTCCCAGGTGCGGCTGCGGTTGCCATTAGCACGACAAACCGAGCAACCGATTTGCCCGGGCCGGTAATATCTCCAGCAATTGCAACATGATCTCCGATGTCTAAGGACCGCTTGGTATTGGCATTAAATAGGCTGGAAGTGCCGCTCAATGCATCAATTAGTTGAGTGGTTTCGCTTATGACCGCAGATTGCCCGGCCACGGTCAGCGTGTTGGTTGGTAGGTCCAAGGCGTCGACCGTGCCAATAGCGACCAACTCGGACGCTGATAAATGCTGCGAGCTCGCGCGTTTTATGATGGATTGCGATTCCCATCCGGCGAGGCTGCTATTTGATCCGTCAAGAACAATGGACCCGTCAGCGATGCGACCAACAATGCGAATACCGGTGCGATCGCTGGTGGTTGTCGATGCATATCCAGTTACTGAGACAGCCATGAGGCTAATGAGACATTTCTGAATCGCATTCAGTAGGCGAGTCGGATGCTTTTTATGACCTAGAAACTTCATGGTTACTGTTCCCCACTTGTCGATATCCATTGGCCGCGCGCGCTAAAGAGTTGTTGTGTCGTTAGTCATCACTCTTGTTCTCAACGTAGTGATAGATGCCAATGCCGGTTTGGATTGCGCGTTTTCCTTTTTCCGTACTTGGTTTTTCTAGTTGACTAAGCCAGTTATCAATGTCCTCAAGGAGCAATTGACTCCTGCCCCGAACGTAGCTCTTGAACCTGGGCAGGTCCTCTTCGCATATTCCGTCGTCGGCATAGACGGTTCGTTCAAACAAGCGACGCTCCGGGTCGACTTCCAATCGATTGTGTTCGACGGTTTCTATAAGGTGCTGCACGGCTTGGCCTATTCGCTCAAGACTGTCAGGCACATCGGTTTTCGGTAGATAAGTACGGGTTAATACCCGAAACCGCCCGACTTCAATTTCCTTAACAACACCAATTCGAATGAGTTCCTTTAGCAAGGCTATGGGTTGTGTGCCTGGAGAGTACGTTTCGACGAGCGACGAAAAACTTGGTTGATCCCGTTGCGTTAGCCTTAGTTCAAGCGGTAGCCCATACGGTCCGGTATACGCTGTATCTGTGTGCCATCCAGTTAGCACCCGTGTAATACGATTCAGGTTGCTCTCTATAGATGGGCTGTTACCGTCAGATAAGACCCTCAGCGCTTCGCTTCGTGTGATGCCTGTTCTAATCGCCGCTCTTGCTGCCAAGGCATCTGCATCTCCGGTCGGTGATTCATCAATCACTACCGTCACGAATACCTTTTTTGCTACCTCAGCAAATTCCGGATAAGAGACCCCGTTTCGCAGGAGGATCCGGACTAGTGGGCGGAGCAGACGCGTATACGCCGAAAGCAGCGCCGCCTTAAGCTCGGATGCCATTTCTATGATTCATTCTTATGTAACAACGATATGTCTAATACCGATATCAGTCAATAGAGAATGACCCATATAAAACGACGAGTTAGGCAGTAGTGTTAAAGAGTGGCGTATTGCCGCTTATGTAACAAGAAGTATGTACAAAGGGCTTACGAATGCCGCGCGACAGCGCGGGCAAGTTGAGTTAGGGGGTTTTTGGATCTAGCGGTTCAGTTAGCGTCTGATTGAGCTTCGTTACGTGGCGCGTTGTGCTACTCCCCAACCACCTCAACGCTCACCGCATGGATCTCGTCGACCATCAGGTCGGCCAGTGCGTTGTAGACGAGCCGGTGCTGGGCAATTCGGTTGAGGCCCTTGAATCGCGGGGAGGCGATCCGGATGCGGTAGTGGCCACGCCCGCCCTGGGCACCTTCGTGGCCAATGTGGAGATGCCCTTCGTCGATGATCTCGCAGGAATCAGGTTGAAGTGCTGCGGTGAGCAGCTTGTGCATGAGTTCAATGCGGGCGGTGTTCATGGCATGACCTGTATGAATGGCCGGACGGAGACTTCAGCCCAGACGCCGGCTGCGACGTAGGGATCGGCGTTTGCCCATGCGGTTGCTTCATCGAGGCTCGGAAATTCCGCAACGATCAGACTGCCGGTGTATCCGAGCTTGCCGGGCTCGGTGGAGTCGATGGCGGGGTGTGGCCCGGCGAGGATCAGTCGCCCGGCATCCCGAAGGGCTGTGACACGGGCCAGGTGCTCGGTGCGTGCCTGCTTGCGTCCGGCCAGGCTGTCGCGCACGTCGGTCCCGCTGATTGCGTACAGCATCATCGATCCTCCGCAGGAGTTTCCGTATCGGCTGGCAAGCTGCGGCGGCTCAGCCACAGGGCCTGAAGCATGACGAAGACGAGTGTCATGCCGAGCAGTCCGAACAGCTTGAAGTTGACCCACACACCTTCCGGGAAGTTGTAGGCAACGAACAGGTTTGCGGCGCCGGAAAGCAGGAAAAAACCCGCCCACATCAGGTTGAGCCGCTGCCAGTCGCGGGGCAGGAGATTGATTTCACCCTTGGCGATGGACTCAAGCAGTCGCTGCACCATCGGTTTGTTGCCGGCATAGCGACTGACGAGAAACACGGCGGCAAAGGCCCAGTTGAGCACCGTCGGTTTCCATTTGAATACGAGATCGTTATCGATCGCCAGGCTGATGGCGCCGAGCACCACTACCAGCGCAGCCGATGCGAGCAGCATCTTGCTGACAGTGCGTTTTACGACCCAGGTGATTGCCACCTGCAGGCTCATCGCGACCATGATGACCGCAATCGCGGTCTTGATGTCGGCAAGCCAGTAGGCGATGACAAAGGCGACGATTGGCAGGAAATCGATAAATAGTTGCATCTGAGTCAGTTCCGGAGCCCGCTCGCATGATACTCAAATCGTGCCGGGAATTTGGCTGTCCATTAGAATGACCGGATGTCACAGCGATTCCAGATTCACCCGATCAACCCCCAGTATCGGCTCATTCGCCAGGCGGCAGAGCTGATTCGTGGCGGCAGCCTGGTGGTGTATCCGACCGATTCCGGTTATGCGTTTGGCTGGCATATCGGCGATCGGGCGGCCGCAGAGCGCTTGCAGCGCATTCGCCAGACCGGCAAGGACCACAATTTCACGCTGGTCTGCCGTGACCTTTCGGAGATCTCCAGCTATGCGCGCATCGACAACCCCACTTACCGCCTGCTGCGTGCGCATACGCCGGGTGCTTATACCTTCATCCTCCGTGCGACACGGGAAGTGCCGCGACGGCTGCAGAACCCGAAGCGGCAAACTGTCGGAATCCGGGTGCCGGATCATCCGGTACCTCTTGCGCTGCTGGCCGAGCTCGGCGAGCCGCTGATGAGCTCCACGCTGATCCTGCCGGATCAGGAGTTGCCGCTGGCTGATCCGGACGATATCTGGGAGGTATTGGCTGGCCGCATAGATCTGCTGATTGACAGCGGCAATTGCGGGCTTGATCCAACCACGGTGGTGGACCTCACCGGCAGCTATCCACAGGTGCTGCGGCAGGGGCGCGGTGATGCGAGCGCATTCGCCTGAGGGCGCGGCTTCGCTCATCACCGTATACTCGCCGGCATGCCAGAGGCAGACACAGCAGCAACCATCCAGCTCCTCGCGGCCGCGGTCATCCCCGTCCTGTTTGCGATCGCACTGCATGAAACGGCGCATGGCTGGGCGGCACGCTACTTTGGCGATCGCACCGCCGAAATGCTCGGGCGTCTGACACTGAACCCGATAAAGCACATCGATCCGGTAGGTACCGTGGCGATGCCGCTGATCCTGACGTTGCTTGGTTTGCCCGCCTTTGGCTGGGCGAAGCCCGTACCCGTGGTGGCCGCCAATATGCGGGACCCCAAGCGCAACATGATTGCGGTGGCGGCGGCTGGTCCGGCCAGCAATCTGTTGATGGCCGTGCTCTGGGCTGTGGTATTCCGGCTGGCGTTGGGCTGGGAGCAGCCGCAACTCGGTGCCCGCCAGTTTCTGCTGTCCATGTCGCAAATAGGAATAACTTTCAATGTATTACTGGCTGTATTTAATCTGATTCCGATACCGCCGCTGGACGGAGGGCGGGTGCTGCGCGGCCTGTTGCCGGAACGCTATGGCCTGCGGCTCGATGCTGCCGAGCGCTGGGGCCTTATACTTGTGCTGCTATTGCTGACATTCGGAATTCTCGGTCGGGTACTGTTACCGGTGATGGGATGGTTGATCGATCTCATCCAATTGCTCGTGGGCATTTAGGCAAATGACGGAAGAAGAGCTGCAAGTCTCTGCGCCGGAGGCAGACGCCGTGGTTGAAATGCCACCGGGGCCGGCCCAGGCGGAGATGCCCTTTGCGATCGTGGCTGGCGAAGCGGTGACGGAGTTGCCGCAGGATCTCTACATCCCGCCCTATGCGCTGGAGGTTTTTCTCGAGGCCTTCGAAGGACCGCTCGATCTGCTGCTTTATCTGATCCGCCGGCAGAACCTCGACATCCTGAATATCCCGATCGCCGAAATCACCCGCCAGTACGTGCAGTACATCGAGTTGATGGAAGAGCTGCAGCTTGAGCTGGCCGGCGAGTACCTGCTCATGGCCGCGATGCTGGCCGAGATCAAGTCGCGCATGCTGTTGCCGCGAGTCGGTGATGCGGACGAGGAAGAGGGCGATCCGCGCGCAGAGCTGGTGCGGCGGCTGCAGGAGTACGAGCGCTACAAGCAGGCGGCGACGGACCTCGACACGATTCCGCGCCTGGAGCGCGAGACGCACCAGGCCAGTGCCGAGATGACCGAGCGCACGGTCGTCACGCGATTGCCCGACCTGACGCTCAAGGAGCTTCTGCTGGCCTTCAAGGACGTGCTGACCCGCGCAGAGATGTTGGCGCACCATCACATCACGCGCGAACCGCTGTCGGTGCGCCAGCGGATGTCGGATGTGCTGCTCAAGGTGCAGGGCACCTCCTTCGTGGATTTCGTTGCCTTGTTCGATCCGGCTGAAGGGCGCATGGGCGTTACGGTCACCTTCCTGGCAATGCTCGAGTTGCTGAAGGAATCGCTGATCGAGGTGGTGCAGACCGAAGCCTATGCACCGATTCACGTGCGGGCTGCATCGGCGCGGCCGCTGCTTGCCGGGGGACAGCCGGATCCGGAGTCGGAGCCGGCGGAACTGCAGGGTTGATGGATCGATATGGAAACTGAACAACTGAAGTACATCGTTGAGGCAGCATTGCTGGCCGCCGCACGACCGCTGGATCTGGCCACGTTGCAGAGCCTGTTTGGCGATGAGCATCCGCCGGAGCGGGACGATCTGCGTGCAGCAATCGTTGCGCTGCAGGCCGACTACGAGAACCGCGGCATTGCCGTACAGGAGGTTGCCAGCGGTTTTCGCATCCAGTTGCGGCCGTCCATGTCGGGATGGGTATCCCATCTCTGGGAGGAGCGGGCGCCGCGGTATTCGCGGGCGCTGCTGGAGACGCTGGCAATCATCGCCTACCGCCAACCGGTTACCCGCGGCGACATCGAGGAGATCCGCGGCGTCGGCGTGACGACCAACATCATGCGCACGCTGCTGGAGCGCAACTGGATCCGTGTCGTCGGGTTTCGTGATGTGCCGGGCAAGCCGGCGATCTACGGTACGACCAAGGATTTTCTCGATTACTTCGGCCTGAAGCGCCTGGATGAACTGCCGCCACTCGCCGACCTCAAGGATCTGGAGTCGCTGACGGCGCAGCTCGATCTGGGCGATGCCGATGCCTTGCCCGACAGCCTGCCCGCCCTGCCGGACGAGGTGGACGAGGCGGATGAACTGGCCACTGTCACGCCGATATCGGAAGCGCGCGGCACGGCGTTGCCGGGGCGCGGCGATGAGGAATCAGGCCCGGATGATGGTGAGCCGCACAGTGCGACGGTCGTGCCGATCAAGGCACGCTGATCACCATCCGGAACATCCAGGGCAATGACTGAGCGCCTGCAGAAAGTGCTGGCGGCCGCGGGCGTGGGTTCGCGTCGCGTGATCGAGCAATGGATCAGTGCCGGACGCATCACGGTGAATGGCAGCGTTGCCACGCTGGGCACCAAGGTCACCGGGCGGGAGCGCATCCTGGTCGATGGCAAGCCGGTACCCGCGCTGCGCAAGTCACGTCCGGGTCCCCGGGTGCTGCTCTATCACAAGCCGGCGGGTGAGGTGTGCAGCCGGAGCGACCCTGAGGGACGGCCGACGATCTTCGACCGGTTGCCGCCGCTGGCAGGCAGTCGCTGGATCAACGTCGGCCGGCTGGATATCGCCACCTCGGGTCTCCTGTTGCTGACCACCGACGGGAGCCTCGCCAATGCGCTGATGCATCCATCCACCGGTATCGAGCGCGAATATGCCGTGCGCGTGCAGGGCACCGTTACGGCCCAGACGCTCGCGCTGCTCCGGCAGGGCGTCGAACTTGAAGATGGTCGGGCTGCTTTCGACCAGGTTGAACCGGCGGGCGGCGAAGGCTCCAACCAGTGGTTCAAGGTCGTGGTCGCCGAGGGGCGCAATCAGCTGGTGAGGCGGGTCTGGGCAGCGGTCGACTGTCGTGTCAGCCGCCTGATCCGCGTGCGCTACGGGCCGGTCAGCCTGCCGCGTTCAGTGCGCGCCGGACAGCATCGACTGCTGAAAGAAGCGGAGTTGAACCGCTTGTATATTGCGGCCGGCCTGCGCAGCGAGGAAGAAGCCGACTGACTACTGGCAGTCGATGCGCTGGCCGGTAACGCCTTCGGCGGCCGGTCCGATCAGATACAGGTACGGGCCCATCAGGGCTGCCGGCTCCGGCCGGGTCTCAGGGTCTTCGCCGGGGTAGGCTTCGCGCCGCATCCGCGTCCGGCAGGCGCCGGGATTGATGCAGTTCACCCGGATGCGTCCCTGGGTTTCATCGGCGAGTGTCTGGCTCAGGTTCTCGATGCCGGCCTTGGCAGCCGCGTAGGCGCCCCAGTAGGCCCGTCCCTTGCGTCCAACGCTGCTGCTGGTGAATACCACGGAAGGGTCTGCCGATTTGCGCAGCAGCGGCAGCAGCGTCTGGGTGAGGATGAACGGCACGTTCAGATCCAGGTGCATGACCTGGTGCCAGACCCCGATGTCGTAGTGCTCGATCGGTGCGCGCTGGCCGAGCATGGCAGCGTTGTGCAGCAGGCCATCGAGTCGCCCCCAGCTCGCTTCGATCTGCTCGGCAAGCCCAGTGTAGTCGGGGCCGTGTGCCCGGGCAAGATCGAGCGCGGCGATGCTCGGTTCGGGTCCGCCGGCAGCGATGATCTCGTCATAGACCTGCTCGAGCTTGCGCGTCGTTCTGCCCAGCAGGATCACGATGGCGCCATGCCGGGCGAAGGCATGAGCGGCTGCCCGCCCCAGTCCGTCGCCTGCGCCGGTGACCAGGATGACGCGATCGCGCAAGGCGTCGGCAGCGGGTTGGTAGGCTTTGGCGGCTGCAGATGACATGGTCTAGCGGTGTCCCAGAATGAGGCGCGACAGGTCGTCCGGTGTGCTGACCACAAAGTCGGCGTCCCAGTCATCCGGATCCTGTCCGTGTTCAATATAGCCGTAACGCACGGCGATCGTGGCGGTGCCGGCAGCCCGGCCGGATTCGATGTCACGGCGGGCATCGCCGACGTAGATCGAATGTTCGGGCAGCGTGGCGATCTGCTCCAGTGCATAGAGGATCGGCCGCGGATGCGGCTTGCGTTCCGGCAGCGTGTCGCCGCTGACCGTACAGGCAGAGCGATCGAGCAGGCCGAGCGCGGCGAGCAGGGGTTCGGTGAACCGCCGGGGCTTGTTGGTGACGACGCCCCAGTGAATGCGCTGCTGCTCAAGCCGGGTCAGCAGTGCTTCCATATCCGGAAACAGGCGTGTTTCGCTGACCAGGCGTGCCGAATACAGCTCGCCAAACTGCTGCTGCAACTCGGGCTGCCGGGCAGGATCCTGACCGGGAAAGGCGAGGCGCAGCAGGCCGAGTGTGCCGTTGGATACCTGTGCCCTGGCCGTTTCCCACGGCAGTTCAGGCGCGGCTCTCAGTCGGCAGAGCTCGTTCAGTGCCGCCACCATGTCCGGTGCCGTGTCGAGCAGTGTGCCGTCCAGATCAAACAGCACCGCCGCAGGTGCCGTGTTCGCCGACCAGCGGGGCATCAGTCGCAAGCTCCGTCCGGGCGCCGAAAATGCGCGAAGTAATTCACGCTTACATTGCCGCCCAGCGTAAAACTGCGGTCGAGCGGGTTGTAGTGGCCGCCGATCAGCGCCTCAAGGTGCAGCCCGGCACGGCGTGCCCAGGCATCGAGTTCCGAGGGCCGCACCAGTTGCTGGTAATGATGGGTACCGCGCGGCACGAGCCGGGTCAGGTGCTCGGCCCCGACGATGGCGGTGAGGAAGGCGCGTGGCGTGCGATTGAGCGTCGAGACGATCAGGCTGCCGCCGGGCTTCAGCAGTCGTGCGCAGGCGGCGATGAGTGAAGCAGGCTCCGGCACGTGTTCCAGCAGCTCCATGCAGGTGACTGCGTCAAAGGAGCCCGGTGAACTCTGCGCGAGATCCTCTGCCGACATATGCAGATAGCTGACGGACAGCGGACCGGACTCGAGCAGGTGCAGGCGGGCCACGTCGAGTACCTCGGCCGACATGTCTATGCCGGTAACCTCCGCGCCGCGTCTGGCCATCGCCTCGGCGAGCAGACCGCCCCCGCAACCCACGTCGGCGATGCGCTTTTGCTTCAGGCCGATGAGCTGGTCCACGAGATCAACGCGTGCCGGGTTGATGTCGTGCAGGGTGCGAAACTCGCCATCGGGATCCCACCAGCGGCTGGCGAGTGCGCCAAAGTGCGCCAGTTCGGCCGGATTGGCATTGGCCTGTTCAGTCATGTGCGTTGCTCCCGCGGGCTGCCGACAGTCGCGCCCGCCATGCCTCGGCGCGCGCCAGGATTGCCGGCGCATCCGCCAGCAGCGGCTGGCGATCAGCCAGCAACTGGCGACCCGCTACCCAGACATCGCTGACCTGGTTGCGCGACGTCGCATAGACCAGCTGTGAAACAGGATCGTAGACTGGCTGGGTGGCCGCCGCCGACAAGTCTACACAGATCACGTCGGCTTCCTTCCCTGGCAGCAGCGAGCCGATGCGGTCGCCGAGGCCCAGCGCCTGCGCGCCGTTGCGTGTCGCCATGCTGAGTACGGCTGCAGCAGGTACGACCTCGGCGCGCTGCGCAACGCCCTTGGCAAGCAGCGCGCAGCTGCGCATCTCGCCGAACATGTCCAGATCGTTGTTGCTGCCCGCGCCATCCGTGCCGAGTGCGATGTTGACGCCGGCTGCAGCCAGGTCCGCCACGGGGCAGAAGCCGCTGGCCAGCTTGAGGTTGGACTCCGGGCAATGCACGACGCTGACGCCGCGCCCGGCTAGCAGCGCGATTTCTTCGGCGGTGAGCTGGGTCATGTGTACGGCGGCCAGCAGCGGTGTCAGCAGACCGAGTTCGTCGAGCCGCTGCAGCGGGCGGCGTGCGTGCTGTTTGTGGCTCTCGGCAAGCTCGCTGGCGGTTTCGTGCACGTGCATGTGGATCTGGGTGTCGAGTTCGTTGGCCAGCAGGCGGATCTGTCTGAAGCTGTCGTCGGCGACCGTGTACGGGGCATGCGGCGCGAAGACCATGGAGATGCGCGGATGGCCGCGAAACTGGTCGCGCACCGCCAGACCCTTGCGCAGATACTCGTCGGCGTCCTGCGCCCAGACCGTTGGGTGTTCCAGCACGATCATGCCCACGCCGGCCCGGAGCCCGCTGGCATCGACTGCCCGGGCAATGACATCCGGAAAGTAGTACATGTCGTTGAAGCAGGTGGTGCCACCCTGAAGCATTTCCAGCATGGCGAGTTCGGCGCCATCCCGCACGAACCCCGCATCCACCCAGCGCGCCTCCGCCGGCCAGATATGCTGCCCCAGCCAGGTGTCGAGTGGCAGGTCATCGGCCATCCCGCGGAACAGTGTCATGGGGGTGTGGGTGTGGGCGTTTATGAGCCCCGGCAGGAGCACATGCTGCGGTCGCCGGACCAGTTCCCGGGCGCTGTAGCGTTGCTCCGCTTCTGCCCGGGGCAGCAGGTCGAGGATCCGCCCGTCGCGCACCACCAGGGCATGGTCATCGAGGACCCGGCCCTCGGGTTCGACCGGGATGGTCCAGCGGGCGGTGATGATGAGGTCAGCAGGCTGCATGGCACAGGTTTCCGGCGGCGGCATAATGCCTGATCCGTGTTAGCATAGCGCGCGTCCCGGAGACCAATTTTTTTAACACCGCAACGATCGACCAAGCCGCCTCCAGCCTGGCGGGTAGACGCCATGCCGGGGATGGCTGTGGGTGCATCGTTGTCTGGCGGAATCTGCTGTATCGATGGCTGAAGTAGCCAAGGAAATTCTCCCGGTCAACCTCGAAGACGAGATGCGGAAGTCCTATCTGGACTACGCCATGAGCGTCATCGTGGGCCGTGCATTGCCTGATGTGCGGGATGGCCTGAAACCGGTACACCGCCGCGTCCTGCATGCGATGCGGGAGCTGGGCAACGACCACACCA
>JAHDYN010000030.1 GCA_023383735.1 Gammaproteobacteria bacterium
GTAGGCAAACAGTGGATGACGGGAAAGCATGCGCAAAGTATGGCGCAGTCGCCGGCAAATGCATCGCGGCCGGGCCGCTCAGTCGATGCGCTTGTAGAAGCGGACGGTCTTTTCCTTCCCGGATGGTGGCGCGGAGGCGCAGCCCGAGCAGCTGCCTGGCGGTTTTTTGCGCAGGCGCCAGAGCAGGCGCCCGGCGACGACGGCGACGATCAGGATGGCGATGATTTCCTGTATTCCCGGCATGAACATGCTCCTCAACTGCCGATCTGGTAGGCGAGCAGTGCGCCCACGTAGCCCAGTCCTGTCATGTACAGCCAGGCGAAGGCCGGCCACCCCACGCTGTTGGTCTCCCGGTAGATGACGGCGATCGTTGCCGCGCACTGCAGGCAAAAAGCATAGAAGATCAGCAGCCCGATCACCATCGGCAGGCTGAAGACCGGTGAGCCATCAGCTCGCGTGGCGCGCTGCAGTTGCGCACGCAGCGCGCTGTCCGAGGCCTCGCCCTGGTCGCCGACCGAGTAGATGGTGCCCAACACGGCGATCACCACCTCCCGGGCCGGGAATCCTGCAATCACGGCGGCTGACACCTTCCAGTCCCAGCCCAGCGGCGCGAAAGCCGGCGCAACGAAATGACCGGCTCGGCCAAGCCAGCTCTGCTCGAGCCAGGCGCTGGCCAGGCGGTTGTCGAGTTGCTCGATCTGCCGGTCGCGTTCGGCGCTGTCGGGCAGGCTGGCAAGTTCGGCGCGTTCCGCCTCGAAGGGCGCCGCGACTTCCGCGGGCCGCGGAAAATACACCAGCGCCCAGATCAGCACCGCGACGGAAAAGATCACGGTGCCGGCACGCACCAGAAAGATCCGGGCGCGCTCGGTGAGCCGGATCAGCACCGACCACAGGTTTGGCAGCCGGTAGGGGGGCAGTTCGATCATGAAAGTCGGCGTCGGACCGCTGAGCGCGGTGCGTTTCAGCAGCATGGCGGTGCAGATGCCGCCGACGATGCCGAGCAGGTAGAGGCCGAGCAGCACCATGCCCTGCAGGTTGACGATGCCGCCGAGATAGCGCGTGTTCGGGACGAAGGCGCCGATCAGCAGGGCATAGATGGGCAGGCGCGCCGAGCAGGTCATGAAGGGGGCGGCGAGGATCGTCGCGATACGGTCGCGTCGCTCGGGTATCACGCGCGTCGCCATGATGCCGGGCACGGCGCAGGCAAAGCTCGACAGCATCGGGATGAAGGACTGTCCGGAGAGCCCCACCGAGCGCATCAGCCGATCAACCATGAACGCAACGCGCGGCATGTAGCCGGAGTCTTCCAGCACGATGATGAAGGCAAAGAGGATCATGATCTGGGGCAGGAAGATCACCACGCTGCCGACCCCGGCAATCACGCCGTCGACCAGCAGGCTGGCGAGGGCTCCGGGCGGCATCGCATTGCGCACCATGTCGCCGAGGGCGGAGGCGGCGCCGTCGATCAGGTCCATCAGCGGCGCAGCCCAGGAAAACACGGCCTGGAACACCACGGCCATGACCAAGAGGAACAGCAGGGGGCCGATCACCGGGTGATTGGTCACGCGGTCGATTCGATCGCCGGGCGTGACGCGCGGCGGCTGGCGTTTTTCCACCCTGGCAATGAGGGTGTTGATCAGCCCGTAACGGGCTGTCGCCTCCATGGCAGGCAGCGAACTCCCGGCGCTGAGCCGCGCGCGCAGGTCCAGCATTTCGGCGTGAAAGGTTTCGCCGGCGCTCAGCTCGAAGCGGCGCTCGGCTGCGCCATGCGCATCGATGAGCGCCCGCTCCACTTCGTATTCGGTGAGATGCGAGCCGGTGGCCCGCAGCCGCTGCCAGAGCTCTGCCGCCGCCTCGTTGACGGTGGGCAGTACGCGCAGCGGCGGTTGCAAGGGTGCATCGATCGCCCTGGCGAGCGCCGCGCGCAGCTCATCAAGGCCGGTGCCGCGGGCGGCAGACAGCGCGACCACCTGCGCGCCGAGTGCGGCGCCCAGCACGGCGGTGTCGATCTCGATGCCCTTTGTCGCAGCGAGGTCGGTCATGTTCAGTCCGATCACCATCGGCAGCCCGAGTTCTGCAAGCTGGGTGACGAGAAACAGATTGCGGCGCAGATTCGTCGCATCGACGACGGCCAGAATGGCGCGGGGTCGCGGCAGATCCTCGACGTGGCCGAGCAGGACGTCGATGGCCACCATTTCGTCCGGTGATTGCGCGGCAATCGAGTAGGCGCCCGGCAGGTCGATGAGCGTGATGTTCCGGCCGTTGAGCTTGATGTGTCCGGTATGTCTTTCGACGGTGACGCCAGGGTAGTTGGCGGTCTTCTGGCGCAGCCCGGTCAGGGCATTGAAGAGGGTGCTCTTGCCGGTGTTCGGATTGCCGATGACGGCAATCACCGGGTCCGAAGCATTTTCCGGCCCCGTTGCCGGGGCAGGTGCGGTCCCGTTCATGGCCCCGGGCTGACCTCCACCTGTCGCGCTTCCTCGCGACGCAGGGAGAGCGCGTAATCCATCACTGACACCTCGATCGGGTCGCCGCCGATGGCCCGGCGTATCACCTCGATCGGGGTGCCGGCCAGCAGGCCCAGCGCCATGAGGCGTTGCACGACGGGGCCATGTCCATGCATGGCGACTATGGTCGCCGGTTGCCCGACCTTGAGTTCATCGAGTGTCATGCCGAGCATTCTAAGTGAGAATCATTGTCATTCGATAGGGACTTCCCCTGAGTGCCCGCCTGAAGCCGGGATCCCGGCGGCTGTCCAGGTCGGCGGGCCGGCCAAAGCCGGCCGGGGGCGCGCTTGCGACCGGGCGGTCGAAACGGCTTCAGCGATTGCGTGCTGCGCGCGCCACATCCATCTCTTCGGTGTAGGCGCGGGAGAATTCCTCGCTGAAAAGCTGGGGCGGCCCGCCATCGTCGCGCTGGGTCAGCGCGTGATAGCTCTCTTCGTACAGCTCCCAGTACTTGAGCTTGTTGGCGCCGGCCAGCAGTCCGCCGCGCTTCAGGCCCTTGTCGAAACGGGCCTTCAGCTCATCCGGATCGAAACGCTCGACGTAGTCCTCAACGGCCTGCAGCATGGCCTTGACCAGCGCCTGCTCATGCTGCCGGACATCGCGGAAACCGGCCTTTACCGCATCTTCGGCGCTGAGGTAGGAGTCCTCGTTGCGGTCGTTGAGGAGGTAGCGCAGCGCTTCCTCGACGCTGGGCGAGAATTTCAGCGGGTTGTTCTGTGCCGCCTGCATGACCGTCTGCGGCAGGCGGAAGGTGTCTTTCATGTGGCTGCGTTCGCGCAGCAGCTCCATGAGTCCGCCCACCATGAGGCGCAGCAGCTTGCCACTCGTCTGCATCAGGTCGCCGGCTGGCACACCGGCGATGGCATCAGGCGTGAGCCCGGCAGCCGTGATGAAACGGTCCAGTGCGCGCTGGTCGGCAGCGCCGAGGGCCTGTGGTGCAGGGCTGGCCGCTTGTGCGGGTGCCGGCGGGTCAACGCGTCGCACGGTTGCCGCTTTCGTCCGCTTGCCCGGCCTCGAGGGCAGTGAGTCGAGCTTCTGCACCAGTGCGGAATTGGGCGTGAAGTGCTGCTGCAGGCCGGCGTCACCGAGCATCTTGTCTTCGGAAACCAGCGCCAGTTCCAGTGATTCCTCTTCCTGCACCAGCTGGGCACGCACGATGGAGTCGCGCATGCCGTCGTGCTGTTCCTCTTCGCTGCCCTCGCTGATATCCACGGCGATTTCATAGCCGCCGATGCGCAGGCGGTCGCCGTCGAAGAGGCGCTGCGGATGGCCCTTGCCGACCGGCATGTCCGCATCGTTGACGTACACGCCATTGCGGCTGGTATCCACCAGGTACCAGGCGCCGGACTGGTGTTCGATCATTGCATGCCGGCTGGACACATAGCGCTTGTCGTCGGGCAGCACCCAGTCGTTGTCGCCGTGGCGACCGATCGTGCCCCCGATGGCGACGAACTCGCGCACGCGCTCCTCGGGCGCGAGCGTGTTGCTGTCACTGGTAACCCGGAGGCGAAGCGGCATGTGCTGTCCTGTGCCAGGGTCGGACCGGTACGGAGTACCGGCTGCCTGTCTGGAATGTCCCGGACAGAATCATGGCTGGAGACCGGGCATCTGGCCGCGTTTCGGTTCACAGTTCAGGGCGGTGCCCGGACCCGGTCCAGCCCCGGAGCCTGCGTTATACTGCGCGCCCGCCAGGTCTGGCGGGGCGTTTGTACACACGGCACCGGTGGGTCCTGGCAGCAGGCATGTCAGCGAAAAGTCTCTACAAGGTTGTTTTCCTCAGCCAGGGCAAGGTCTGGGAGATCTACGCCCGGACTGTGACCCAGGGCACATTGTTCGGCTTCATCGAGGTGGAGCGGCTGGTGTTTGGCGAACGCAGCACGGTGGTCATCGACCCTTCGGAAGAGCGCATCCGGAGCGAGTTTGCCGGTGTGCGGCGCACCTGGCTGCCGCTGCATTCCATCCTGCGCATCGACGTCGTCGAGAAGCAGGGCATCAGCAAGATCAGCAGCGCCGAAGGCGGCAACGTCAGCCCGTTCCCGACGCCGATCTATGCGCCGGCGCCCTCCGGCGACCTGGACAACAAGTGACGGGCCCACGGCAGACAAGCCCCGTGCCGTCTTCCCGGGCAGGCACCATGCTGGTGTGGGCGGGTGCCGGGGCACTGTCGGCCTTCCAGCTCGAAAAACTCCTCGCTGCGGTTCGCGCTTGCGTGCCCGGGGTCAGCAGGATCGTCGCCCGCCACGAACACTGCCTGTCCGTCGAGCGCCCGTTGACGGCGAGCGAGGAGCAGACCCTGCGTCGTCTGCTCGGCGACGACGAGGTGCCGGCATTTGCCGGCCAGCCGCTGCTGGCGATCCCGCGGGTGGGCACCATCTCGCCGTGGTCGAGCAAGGCCACCGATATAGTGCACGGCTGCGGGCTCGGGGTCGTGCGGCGGGTCGAGCGCATGATCCGTTTCGGCCTGGTCGCGCCGACGCCGCTCACGGCCGGGGAAATCGCCAGCCTTGCGCCGTTGCTGCATGACCGGATGACGCAGACGCTGCTTGAACGCGAGGTCACGCAGGATGACCTGTTCGCCGTGCATGCGCCGGCAGCACTGCGCACGATTCCGCTGTTGCGTGAGGGCGTCGCTGCACTCGAGCGCGCCGATCGCGAACTGGGCCTCGCCCTCTCGGCCGACGAGATGGCGTATCTCGCCGACAGGTTCGGTGCGGAACAGCGCGACCCGACTGATGCCGAGCTGATGATGTTCGCCCAGGCAAATTCCGAGCATTGCCGCCACAAGATCTTCAATGCGCGCTGGATCATCGATGGCGTGGAGCAGGAATCAAGCCTGTTCCAGATGATCCGTTCCACGCACGCGAACAATCCGGCCGGCGTGCTGAGCGCCTATCGTGACAACGCGGCAGTATTCGAAGGAGCGGTAACGGCGCATCTGTTTGCCGATCCGGACAGCGGCACCTACCGCTCGCAGACCCTGCCCGTGCACACGTTGATAAAGGTCGAGACGCACAATCATCCGACCGCGATCTCGCCGTTTCCCGGCGCGGCCACCGGTGCCGGCGGCGAGTTGCGCGATGAAGGCGCGACGGGCCGCGGTGGCCGGCCAAAGGCCGGACTGACCGGCTTCAGCGTGTCGAACCTCGCCGTGCCGGGCTGGGCGCAACCCTGGGAGTTCAGTCCGGGCCGGCCGGAGCGCATCGCCAGCCCCTTGCAGATCATGCTCGAAGGGCCGATCGGTGCCGCGTCCTTCAACAACGAGTTCGGTCGGCCGAATATTGCCGGCTACTTCCGCACGTTCGAGCAGCCTGATGTGTCGGGCAATGCATCGGCGCGCGGCTACCACAAGCCGATCATGATCGCCGGTGGTCTCGGCAATATTTCCGGCGCCGATGTCGAGAAGGGCGAGGTGCCGGTGGGGGCCTTGCTGATCGTGCTCGGTGGTCCGGCGATGCTGATTGGCCTCGGTGGCGGCGCGGCGTCGTCGGTGGGCAGCGGCACGAGCGCGGCTGATCTGGATTTCGCTTCCGTCCAGCGGGGCAACCCGGAAATCGAGCGCCGCGCACAGCAGGTCATCGAAGCCTGTCGCGCGCGCGCAGCGCTTGCGGGGGTGCCCAACCCGATCATCATGCTGCACGATGTGGGAGCCGGTGGGCTGTCGAACGCGGTACCGGAACTCGTCGATCACAGTCATCGTGGCGCGACCATCGAGCTGCGCGAGATTCCGAATGCCGAGCCCGGCATGTCGCCGCTGGAGATCTGGTGCAACGAAGCCCAGGAGCGCTATGTGCTGGCGATCGAGCCGGCGGATCTCGACTGGTTTGCCGCGGTCTGTGCGCGCGAACGCTGTCCGTATGCGGTGCTGGGCAGCATGGATGACAGCGGCCGGCTGATCGTGACTGACCGCGAACTCGGTGGCCGGCCGGTCGACATGCCGCTGGAAACCCTGCTCGGCAAGGCGCCGCAGATGCTGCGCCGGATCGAAGAGCTTGCGGTGCCGGAAGCGCCGCTGGATCTGTCCGGGATCGATCTGGCCGAGGCCTGCCGGCGCGTGCTGCGCATGCCGGTCGTTGCCGACAAGTCCTTCCTGATCAATATCGGTGACCGCACGGTCGGTGGCCTGGTTGCCCGCGACCAGTTCGTTGGCCCGTGGCAGGTGCCGGTGAGCGATGTCGGCGTGACGGCACTTGGTTTCGAGACCTTTGCCGGTGAAGCGATGGCGATGGGTGAGCGTGCACCGGTTGCGCTGCTCGATGCGCCGGCCTCCGGGCGCCTCGCCGTTGCCGAGGCGCTGACCAACATCGCGGCGGCATCGATTGGCGATCTGGCAACGGTGCGGCTGTCGGCCAACTGGATGGCGGCTGCCGGCAGTCCGGGTGAGGACGAGCGTCTCTACGCCACGGTTCAGGCCGTCAGCACCTTGTGCCGGGAGCTGCGGATCGCCATTCCGGTCGGCAAGGACTCGCTGTCCATGCAGACGAGGTGGAACGACGCCGGCGTCAGTCACGCGGTGGTGGCGCCGGTCTCGCTGGTGGTCTCGGCCTTCGCACCGGTCGACGACGTGCGTCGCACGCTGACGCCGCAGCTGGTGCCGGATGCGCACTCGAGCCTGCTGCTCGTCGACCTGGGGCAGGGCCGCAATCGTCTGGGTGCCTCGGTGCTGGTGCAGGCCTTCACCCGCAGCGGCGGATGCCCGCCTGATCTCGAAGATCCGGACCGGCTCGCCGCGCTCTTTGCCTGCGTGCAGGAACTCCGCGCGCGCCGGTTGCTGCTCGCCTATCACGACCGCAGCGATGGTGGCCTGTTCGTGACGCTGTGCGAGATGGCCTTTGCCGGCCGGACCGGCCTCGATGTGACGCTCGCGCCGGCCTCTGTCGAGGCGCAGCTCGGTGCGCTGTTTGCCGAGGAGGCGGGAGCGGTTCTGCAGGTCCGGGATGCAGACCTCGCCGCCGCGGAGGCCGTGCTCGCGCAGCATGGCCTGACGGGACTCTGTACGAGCGTCGCCCGCGTCACGCTGGCCGACCGGATCCGCATCAGCAGCGGCAGTGAACTGTTGCTGGACCAGACACGTACCGAACTGCATCGCTGCTGGTCCGAACTGACCTGGCGCATGCAGGTGCTGCGTGACAACCCGGAGGCGGCGGCAGAAGCCCGGGATGCCATGCTCGATGCCGAGGATCCGGGTCTGTCGCCCGTCACCCGGTTTGATCCGGCCGACGATGTGGCCGCACCGCTGGTGCGCATCGGGCGGCGTCCGCGTGTCGCGATCCTGCGCGAGCAGGGGGTCAACAGCCAGCTGGAGATGGCTGCCGCCTTCCAGCGTGCAGGTTTCGACGCTGTGGATGTGCACATGACCGACCTGCTGTCCGGGCGCCGGCAGCTGCGCGACTTTGCCGGCCTCGCGGCCTGCGGCGGTTTTTCCTATGGTGACGTGCTCGGCGCCGGTGGTGGCTGGGCCAAGTCGGTGCTCTTCAATCCGCGGGTACGCGAGGCGTTCGTCGAATTCTTTGCGCGCAGCGACAGCTTCACGCTCGGCGTATGCAACGGTTGCCAGATGTTGTCGATACTGGCCGAGCTGATTCCCGGCGCCGCGCACTGGCCGCGCTTCCGGGCAAACCGCTCAGGCCAGTTCGAGGCGCGCCTCAGCCTGGTCGAAGTCCTGCCTTCGCGCTCGGTGCTGCTCGAGGGCATGGCCGGCAGTCGTCTGCTGGTGCCCACCTCGCACGGCGAGGGGCGGGCGGAGTTTGCCTCGCCTGCCGATCTGGCTGCCTGTGAAAACGGGTCGCAGCTCGCCATCCGCTACGTCGACAACCGGGGCGCGCCGGCCACACGGTATCCCGCCAATCCGAATGGTTCGCCCGGCGGCATCGCCGGCCTGTGTTCAGCCGATGGAAGGGTCACGATCCTGATGCCGCATCCCGAGCGCGTGCAGCGCACCGTGCAGCACTCCTGGCATCCGGCCGACTGGGGTGATGATGGTCCCTGGCTGCGCCTGTTCCGCAACGCGCGGGTGTTTGTGGGGTAGGAGCGCCTTCAGGCGCGATGGCCCGCCAGAGTCCATGCGGCGTTCACCCGCGATGCGCCGTCTCAACGCCGGCGAGCCCTTCGAGACGACCCAGCAGCAACCCCAGCTGTGCATAGTCGGTCACCCTAACCTGCAATGTGACCCGCACCTGCCCGTGCCCGCCGCGCATCGGCACACTGTGCATGCCGAGCACATGCACGTTGAGCTGAGCGACCAGTGCGGTGATGTCCTTGAGCAACCACTTGCGGTCGATGGCATCGATGCGTACCGCGACTTCATGCCCCCCGCTGCGTGCACCCCACTCAACTGGCAACACCCGCGCCGGCTGCAGTCCGGCCATGCGCAGAAACGAGGCGCAGTCCGGCCGATGCACGCTGACACCGCGACCACGGGTCAGGTAGCCGGCAACAGGCTCCCCGGGCAGCGGCTGGCAGCATCGTGCAACCTGAGCGAGCAGGTTGTCGACGCCTTGCACGGTCACCGTGCCGGCGACTGAACCTGTGCTCGCAGGCTTCGATGGCGACGCCGGGGTGAGGTTCTGTGCCGGCTGTTCCGCCGCGCGCTCCAGTTCCAGCAGCACGCGACCGATCTGGTTCGGGCCGACATCTCCCAGGGCCACCAGCACCAGCAAGTCATCGACATTGCCGACATCGAACTTGTCAAGCACCGGCTGCAGGTCGGCGTGCAGCAGGCCCATCCTGCGCAGATCCCGGTCCAGCAACTCGCGCCCGGCCTGCACGTTGCGTGCACGGTCGAGCTTGTTGAACCAGCTGCGGACCTTTTCGCGCGAACGGCTGCTGGCCAGGAAACCACTGCTGAGCTGCAACCAGTCGCGGCGCGGTTCAGCAGTCCTGGCGGTCAGGATCTCCACCCGGTCGCCGCTGCGCAACTGGTGGTTGAGTGGCACGATACGGCCGTCGACCTTGGCCCCGCGACAACGATGGCCGACCTCGGTATGCACCTGGTAGGCGAAATCAAGCACGGTCGAACCCTGCGGCAGGTCGAGCACCTCGCCCTTCGGGGTCAGCGCATAGACGCGCTCCTCGACCAGCTCGCTGTCGACCCCGTCCAGCGGCAACGCTTCGCCGTCACGCGCCGCGTCGGCGGCCTGTTCCAGCAACCTGCGCATCCAGGCGATGCGCTTGTCCACCGCTGCACCGCCGGCCGAGCCACCCGGGCCGCCCTCCTTGTAACGCCAGTGCGCGGCCACGCCGAGTTCGGACTGCGCATGCATCTCACGGGTGCGAATCTGCACTTCCAGCGTCTTGCCGCCGGGCCCGATCACCGCCGTATGCAGCGATCGATAATCATTGCTCTTGGGTCGCGCGATGTAGTCGTCGAACTCGCTCGGAATCGGCACCCACAACGCATGCACGATGCCCAATGCGGCGTAACAGGCGGCCAGATCGTCGACCAGCACGCGCAACGCACGCAGGTCGTAAAGCTCGTCGATCGGAACATTCTTTTTCTGCATCTTCCGCCAGATGCTGTAGATGTGCTTCGGCCGCCCGGCCACATCGCCGCCGATGCCGTTTTCAGCCAGCG
Organism: Gammaproteobacteria bacterium; assembly: GCA_023383735.1. Lineage (GTDB taxonomy): Bacteria > Pseudomonadota > Gammaproteobacteria > Steroidobacterales > SHZI01. Next base: position 10,078 of record JAHDYN010000030.1, read on the forward strand.
CTTCACGCAGCTGTACCAGAGCCTGCTGGATATAGCGTTCGCGCCCGCTGCGGTTGTCGTCCAGCTGGCGTGCAATGCGCACGTAGGTGTCGGTTTCAAGTTCGCGGAACGCGAGGTCCTCAAGCTCCCACTTGAGCTGCCAGATGCCCAGCCGGTTGGCAAGCGGCGCATGGATGTCACGGGTCAGCTGCGCCAGCGCGCGGCGCTCCTCCGCAGGCAGGCGCCACGCCGCGCGCATCCGCGAGAGCTGCCGCGCCAGCACGATCGGCACCACACGCAAGTCGCGCACCAGGGCCAGCAGCAGGCGTCGCATGCCTTCCGGATTGTGTCTGCCACCGTGGTGACGATGCAGTTGCCAGATCCGGCTGGCGGCGCGCTGTCCTTCCAGCAACATGCGCAGGCGTTCCGGCAGGTCGATACGGGCGGTCCCGAGCACTTCATCGACATCGACCACCACGTCCAGCAAGGCGGCGGCCATCACGTCTGGATCGGCATTGAGCGTGGCCAGGATCGCCAAGGTATCGGCGAGGACCTCGGGTGAATCGCGCAGCTTCGCACCGGCATCGATCGCACGCTGCCAGGCAGCGATCACGTCACCGGCCAATGCACCGCCGGGCAACCGCGCAAGGGCAGATCCATAGGCAATCGAGTCGGCA
>JAHDYN010000031.1:0-4564 GCA_023383735.1 Gammaproteobacteria bacterium
TCCCGCGGCTTGCTCCGAAAACCAGATATCGATTGGTCATTGCATCACTCCTTCAGCTACTTCCACCGCGACTTGTCGTTCAGATAGCGTTTCGCATCCTGCAGATCAGTGGGCTGATAAGCGGAAAACAGGTTGGGTCCGTAGGCATTCTGATAGGTGTTGAACACGTCCCGGTAAAGCTCCATGTGCACGATCGGCTGCCGGTGCCTGGCACGAAACTGCTCGATCGGAATCTGTGCGCTCACCAGCGTTTCGAACTTCGTATTCGCCTCGGCAAGGATTTCGCCGCGCGGATCATAGATGGCCGAGCCACCAGAGCCCGCGTCTTCATAAAAACCGGGGTTATCGGGCGACACCGCGTTGTTGCAGACGGCCACGTACACCTGGTTGTAACCGGCGGTCGCCTGGATATCCCAGGGCGGGAACCCGCCCGTGGCCGTGCGCAGGATGATCTCCGCACCCTTCATCGCAAAGGCACGGAACAGTTCGGGCTCCCTTTGTACCGATGAGGTCGCAATATTTCCGTACGGCGTGCGGGTAACCGGCAGGAGTGCATCCGCACCGTACATCTCCACGTACTCATCCATCGCGTCGTATATCGTCGTGGTAAACAACTCGACGCCGGGAAACACGCCCTTGATGTTGCGCGCCTTCCAGTGCTTGTCGACGATGTTGCCATCCGGCCCGATGATCGTGGTGATGCTGAGCACGTGGTTCGGCCAGTCACGATCGCGGACATAAGAGCCAAACACGATATAGCAGCCATACTCCTTCGCCTTCCGGCCAATGGCCTGCGTTTCGGCGCCCGGGATCTCGATCGACAGATCGAGCAGTTCCGCGCGTGTCCAGGTATTGAAACCGGTGAGCGGAAATTCATGAAAGAACAGGATGTCGGCACCGGCACTGAAATGAAACGCGTTATCGATCATCTCGATCATGTGCGCCAGATTTGCCGCAAGGTCCTTCTTGCGCTGGTCGTATCGAACACTGCGCACGCGCGATTGAACGACACCCAGACGAATCGCGGATTTCCTGAGCGGCACCACCTTGTAAGTTCCGTCGTTCGGCATCTCCAACGGCCCGCCGCGGCCCATCGCCGCTCGCGCGCCCGAAGGCAGGAGTGCTGCCGGAAGCAGCCCGGCCGTACTGGCAAGGGCCGTCGCCTGGAGAAACCGCCGCCGGTTCCGGATCGTTTCGTTGCCGGGGGCTTCGGGATTGTTCATGGTGCCTCTCCCTTCATTCTTTATGCGAGTGATTGCCAGACCAACCGTAGCACGGTGCGAAGTGAGTGGCGACCATGCCGGAAGCGTCAGGCAATACCGCTTTAATCGTGATCGGGATACACTCACTGCGCTACCCAACGCCGCCAAGCAGCTCGTGTACGCAGCCCTGCCGATCATCACCCTGGCGCGGCTCTGCATTACGCAACCGTTGTGACAGCTCACACCCTCGGGAGTACCAGCCATGCTTTACATGGTTTACCTGGAAGACATCGCGGACAATATGCCCATTCGCAAACCCTTGCTGAATGCCCATATGGCGCATATGGGCGCGCACGCCCGGGCCATCAGGCTGGGCGGGCCGATCATGCGTGATGACGGCAGCGCGCCGGCCGGTGGTGTGCTGCTCATCGAGGCACAGTCGAAACAGGAAGTCATCGACATCATCGATGCCGATCCCTACAAACAGGCCGGATTGTGGCCACAGATCCGTATTCATGCCTTCAAGGACCTGATCAACACCTGGAAAGGCCCCACCTGATCACAGTCGGGAACATCGATGAACAGCCGCCCGGACATTGGCTCGCCACATGAACTGATCGCCACGCTTCGCGAGGGCATGGGGGCGGAACGCGTCATCACCAGCGTCGATGAGCGTGAGCTCTTTTCCGGCGACCTCTACGCCCAGGGAAAGCTTGCAACCGCCGTTATCCGGCCATCCAGTGCGGCGATGCTCGCCAGCGCCGCAAGGCAGATTACGGCTGCCGGCTATGCGCTGATACCGCGGGGTGGCGGCATGTCGTATACCGGCGGCGCCTGCCCCGGCACGGAATCTTCGGTAGTCGTCGATCTTGCGGACGTCGAGGGCCTGGTCGATTTCGATCCGGGCAACATGACCGTCACCGTCGGCGGCGGAACCACGTGGGAAACCATTTACAACGCACTGTCGCCGCATGGCCTGCGGCTTCCCTTCTTCGGCACCTTTTCCGGGCGTCGGGCCACCGTGGGCGGCGGGCTGTCGAACGGTGCGGTGTTTCTGGGCACCGCACGCTATGGCAGTGCCGCGGAGAATGTATTGGGGCTGGAAATCGTGACAGCCGACGGCCGGGTGCTGCGCACGGGGCAGGCCGGCTTTCGCCATGGCAAGCCGTTTTACCGCACGCACGGTCCGGACCTGACGGGCCTGTTCCTGCATGACGGCGGCGCGCTGGGCATCAAGACCGAGGCCACTTTCAGGCTGATCGAAATGCCCCGGCACAGCGAGTATCTGTCCCATGCCTTCCCGGATGTGCATTCAGCGGCTGCCGCCCTGTCGGTCATCGCGCGCTCGGGTGCCGCTGAAGAGGCCTACGTTTTCGACCCCCACACCACATCCAGAAACATGGCCGGCGGCACGCTCAAGGGCGACCTGACCCGGTTGGGCCGTATCGTCGGCAATCAGGCAAACCTGCTGAGCGGACTGAAGGCCGGCGCACGGGTGATCGCGGCCGGCAAGCGCCTGGTACCGGAGGGCGCGTGGTCCCTGCATCTGGTGTGCGCCGGTCGCACGGCTGCCGCTGCGAGTGCCGACCTGAATCTCTGCCGGCGTCTCCTCGATCAGCAAGGTGGCGTGCCCATCCCTGCCTCGATTCCCATGGCCGTACGTGCGACACCATTCGACAACCTCAATGGCGTCCTCGGACCCGCCGGTGAGCGATGGGCTGCCGTGAATGCCAAAGTCCCGCATGGCGATGCGCGGCGCCTGATCGACGCCTTCAATCAACTGGTTGACCGGCACCAGACTGCGCTTCAGCGCACCGGTATCGAGCTGTCCATCCTGCTGACCGCACTTCAGACTCACGCCTTCAGTTTCGAGTCCGTGCTTCACTGGCACGACAGCTGGCTGCCGATGCATCGCGCTGTGCCAGATCCCGCACATCTCCGCAGGCTCAGCGAATCACAACCGAACCTGGCTGCACGGGAGCTGGTTGCCCGGCTGCGGCTGGAAACACTGGCGCTTTTCGATGATTTCGGCGCGCCATCCAATCAACTGGGGCGCGCCTACGCTTACGTGGAGAAGATGGCGCCGGAACCTCGAGCCCTGCTGATCGCCCTCAAGTCCCAGCTCGATCCGTGCGGACTGATGAACCCCGGCGTGCTCGGTCTGCCGACCGGAAGCGCCGCTGATTCCTCCGGAACTGATTCGCCGATCGACGGCACGCCGCAGAAGCCATGTTGATTCAAGCCGTACTGGTGGCTCATATCATTGTTGTGGGCTACTGGCTGGGTTCTGACCTGGTCATCAACAGCACCTTTCGCTACGTGTCACGGACCGCGTCCCTGCCTTTTGCGGAACGCGAGCGGCTGATGGATCACGTCATGGATGTCGACCAGCATGTCCGCTATGCGCTGATCCTTCAGGTCTGGCTGGGCACGACGCTCGGTGCCTTGCTCGGTTATTTCCCCGGTGGCCTGTGGCTGGCCGGAACAGCCATGCTGCTGGGGATTGCCTGGCTGACGCTGGTCGAGTTCACCCACCGGCTGAGAAAAAACCCGACCGGTCGCGTGCTGGGGCAGATTGACCGAAGCATCCGGTATGTCGCCATTGCTGCTGCCATCCTGATCGCCATTGGCTCCCTGCTGGGCTATTTGCACGTGGCGGGCTGGCTGGCCATCAAGCTGGCATTGTTCGCCGGGGTCTTCCTCAGCGGGCTCGGCATACGCTTTGAACTGGTCCGCTACTTTCTGGTGTGGGAGACCATCAAGACAGAAGGCTCAACCGACGAACTCGAGCAGCGCCTGCGCAACCGCTACGCAAGTTCAACAGCTGTCCTGGTCGTGCTATGGGTGTTTGTCGCCACGATCGTCGCCGTGAGCGTCCTCAAGCCGGGCTGAAACGCGCGGCCTGCTCTCCACCGCGTTCGTACCGCTGGTTGCCTGTGCCAAAAGCAGCCAGAATGCAGCGCTGACTTGTACGCAGTACTTTGAAGACAGGGTGCAGTAGATGTCCGAGATTCCCCGCTACACCGCATTGGCGCTCCAGCTGGCCTGTGATCCGGTCAACCCGGACGATCCACAGAGTGCACGGCAACGGATTGCCCGGTCGCTTGCGCGTTTCGGCGCGGCCGTTCGGGATACCAGTGCATTTCTCAAGGTCTTTAATGGCCGGCAGGTCAAGCTGGTGGTTCTGCCGGAATACTTTCTGACCGGGTTCCCGTTGGGAGAAAGTTTTGCGGAATGGAAGAGCAAGGCTGTCCTGGATCCCGATGGCCCCGAATATGAAGCCCTCGGTCGTATCGCCCAGTCCAGCGGTGTGTATCTCAGTGGCAATGCCTATGAAACGGATCCGCATTTCCCCGAACTCT
>JAHDYN010000031.1:4574-10692 GCA_023383735.1 Gammaproteobacteria bacterium
CTATTTTCAGGCGAGTTTCATCATCGCGCCGTCGGGTGACCTGATACTGCGCTACAGACGACTGATCTCCCTCTACTCACCAACCCCCTACGATGTCTGGGACAAGTATCTCGATCGCTATGGTCTGGATGGCGTCTTTCCGGTCGTCGATACGGATATCGGCCGGCTGGCGTGCATTGCATCGGAAGAAATTCTTTATCCTGAACTGGCGCGGTGTCTGGCAATGCGCGGTGCCGAGATTTTCTGTCATTCCTCATCGGAAGTCGGCAGCGTCGAGTTGACCATGAAAGACCTTGCGAAGCGTGCCCGCGCCATGGAAAACCTGGCTTACGTGGTATCCGCCAACACAGGTGGAATCCGCTCGATAGCCCTGCCTGAATCATCTGCCGATGGCATGAGCAAGGTTGTGGGGCCACGCGGCGAGGTCATCGATGCGGCGGGTTTCGGCGAGTCGCAGGCAGCCGGCAAGATCGATGTTCCCGCCCTCCGCTCCGAAAGAAGCCTGGCAGGCATGACAAACCTGCTCGCGCGCCAGCCCTTTCAGGCGTACCACGAGTCGTATCGGGACTTCGAACATCTGCCCGCGAATACGCTCAGCAGCATTCCCGAGGGTCAGTCGACGCAAGCGATCGCGCGTCAGCGCCTGGCTGACAGCATCGCAAGGATCAACACGGGTCAAACACGCAGACGCCGGTCGTCCTGAATCTCGCCGCCATTCGGCCCCGTATTCAGCCTGCACGGCGCCTGGACGCGCCGGCGAATCCCTGGCTTTTCATGTCTCGGGGCAGATTCCCGACACAAGGCCGGGAAAGGGATATTGACCCGGATTTCGCCGCCGGCGTAGTGTCGCCCCGCATGGGCAGAGATGTTTCCCAGCTCGAGGCCGAGGCCCGGCAGCTGCCGCCGGAAGACCGTGCGCGGCTGGCCCGCTGCCTGATCGCCACCCTCGATGCCGGTGACGAGGCCGACGACGGGCAAGCCTGGCTCGACGACGCCACGCAGCGCCTGTCGACCTGGCGCCCGGGCTGAGGCCGCCTAAGCCGCCTCCTCGCCCGTCCCCTCCACGAACTGCAGCTCGGCGAGCCGCGCGTACAGCGGATCGCGCTGCACGAGTTCGTCGTGGGTGCCGATATCGATGATGCGGCCCTGGTTGATGACCACGATACGATCGGCCTTCAGCACGGTCGCAAGCCGGTGCGCGATGATGATGGTGGTGCGGCCCTGCATGAGGTGGTCGAGCGCCTTCTGCAGCAGGCGCTCGTTCTCGGCGTCGAGCGAGCTGGTGGCCTCGTCGAGCAGCAGGATGGAGGGGTTTTTCAGGATGGCGCGCGCGATGGCCATGCGTTGCCGCTGGCCGCCGGACAGGCGGGTGCCGCGCTCGCCCACATAAGTGTCGTAGCCCTGCGGCAGGTCGCGGATGAACTCGTCGGCCACCGCAAGCCGCGCGGCTTCGTGCACCTCGTCGTCCGTCGCACCGGGCCGGCCAAAGCGGATATTGCCGAGCGCCGAGTCGCCGAAGATCACCGTCTCCTGCGGGACGACGGCGATACGCTCACGCACCTCGCGCGGATCAGCCTGCGCGATATCCACGCCATCGATCAGGATCCGGCCCTGCTGCGGATCATAAAAACGCAGCAACAACTGGAAGGTCGTGCTCTTGCCGGCACCCGAGGGCCCGACAAAGGCAATGCGCTCGCCCGGCCGGATGTCGAGAGTGATGCCCGACAGCGCACGCCGCTCCGGCCGCGACGGATAGCTGAAGCCGACATTCTCGAAACGGATCGCACCGCGACCGGGGCGCGGCAGGGCCTGCGGGTTTTCCGGCGCCCGGACATGCGGCTCGGCATTGAGCAGCTCGATCAGCCGCTCGGTGGCACCGGAGGCACGCTGGACCTCGCCCCACATCTCCGTGAGCGTGCCGGCAGACGTCGCGGCAAACAGCGCGTACAGCACGAACTGGCCCAGCTCGCCGTAGGTGATCTCGCCGGCCAGCACGCTGCGCGTGCCCATCCACACCACAAAGGTGATGCCGCCGAACACGCAGCAGAAGGTCACGAAGCTCATGACCGAGCGCACCCGCGTGCGCGCGATCGCCGTGTCGTAGCTCAGCTCCACCACCTTGGTGTACCGGTCGGCAACCGCGGTCTCGGCCGTGAAGGCCTGCACGATCTGCACCGCATCCAGCGATTCGCTCGCCATCGCGCTGGTGTCGGCGATGCGGTCCTGCGACGCGCGCGACAGCTGGCGCACCTTGCGGCCGATCGTGATCACCGGCAGCAGCACCGCCGGAATCAGGATCACGATCAGGCCCATCAGCTTGAGATTGGTGATGGCGAGCATCACCAGCGCACCCGGCAACTGGATCATCGAGCGCAGCACCATCGACAGGCTGGTGCCGGTGATCGACTGCACCAGCGTGGTGTCGGCGGTGAGGCGCGACAGCACTTCGCCGGTGCGCGTCTCCTCGAAGAACATCGCATCCATGCCGATCACGTGCCGGTAAACCGCCGAGCGCACATCAGCCACCACGCGCTCGCCCACCCAGCTCACCAGATACATGCGCACCGCAGCCATCGCGCAGAACAGCACGATCAGCGCGGCAAAACCCGCGAAATACAGGTTTACCGTCCCGCCCTGCTTCGAGGCGAGGCCGTGGTCGATCACGAAGCGCGCCGCCACCGGCAGCGACAGCATCAGCCCAGAGGCGGCCAGCAGCTCGACCAGCGACAGCCACAGCATGCCCGTGTAGGGCTTCAGGAAGGGCAGCAGCGCGACGAGCGAACGCGGCGTCCTGCCCTTCGGGCGGCTCCTGGGATCCTGTTCGAATTCAGCCATGGGCGGTGATTATAGGGGCGCGGCCGCAGGCCAGGACGGGACCCGGGGTGGTGACCGAAAGCGGATCAGTGGCGCCGATTGCCCGGTTTTGGCGGCAGGTCGCAGACAGCCCTGTTATTCAGCACCCGAGCATGGGCCCGAGGCTGCGTCAGATGTGGCAGTCGACGATTCGGACACTTCTGGTGAACCCCCGACGATCTCAAGCAGGTCGAAAAGTCAGCTTCAGGCCCAGTGCATGGGCCATATTCATATTTAAGACATTGCTTTATACCACTACTGGTGTCAGTATAAGCCCATGAACACCAGCAATCCCGCCAAGAACCTCTCCCTGGACCAGCTCTGCATCCTCGCCGAGCTGCCGCGCAGGACGGTGCGCTACTACATCCAGATTGGCCTGGTCGACCGCCCCATCGGCGAGACCCGGGCGGCCTACTACACGGATCAGCACCTGCAGCAGCTGCTGACCATCCGCAAGTGGACGGACGCGGGGCTCTCGCTGGAACGGATCCGCGAGTTGCTGGAGGGCGCGGATCCGGCGGTGCCACCGCCCCTGCCCCGCAAGGCGGGATCGGTGGAGGTGATGAGTCACCTGATCGTGACGGATGGCGTGGAGCTGGTCATCGAGCCCGGACGGGCCGGGCTGAAACCCGAGGAGGTGCGGAAGCTGTTCAAAAAAGTGCTGGCGGCATATGGCGACATCATCAAGGAGCAGGGCAAATGAGCACAAAAGCGGCGATTCTGAAGTCGGCAGACGGCGCAGCGGTACCACTGCGGGGCGTGTCGGCCAGCGGCCGGCTGAACGGCCTGCTGTTCGAACTGACGGTCGAGCAGAGCTACGAGAACACCGGCAGGAACAACATCGAGGCCGTCTACACCTTCCCCATCCCGCACCATGCCGTGCTGCTGGGACTCGAGCTGGAAATCGGCGAGCGCAAGCTGTCCGGCGTCGCGGTACGCAGAAAGGACGCCAGCGAACGCTATGAAGAAGCGATCGATGAGGGCAACACCGCCGCGCTGCTCGAGCAGGCCGGCGATGGCCTCTACACCCTGAGCCTCGGCAACCTGCTGGCCGGCGAGCGCGCGGTGATCCGCTACCGCTATGCCGAGCTGCTCAACCGGCACGAGGACTACATCCGCCTGTGCGTGCCCACGGTGATCGCGCCGCGCTACGGGGACGCCACGTCTCACGGTCTGCAGGCCCACCAGGTCCCCGGTGTGGATCTGCTGGCCAGTTACCCCTTCTCGCTCAGCATCGATGTGCTCGGCGACCAGGCAACCGCAGTGCCCAGTTCGCCCACGCACCTGATCGCCGTGAGCAGCATCGACGGCGGAAAACGCATCGTGCTCGGTGCCGGCGCCGTGCTCGATCGCGATTTCATTCTGCAACTGACGGGCACCGTCACCGCCTCGGCCAGCGTCACGGCACGCAATGGCGACGGCTACGTGAGCCTCGTGAGTCTCGATCCGCAGCTGCGCGAGCAAACGTCGCGCGCCCTGTGCCTCAAACTCGTCGTCGACTGCTCGGGCTCCATGGCGGGTGACAGCATTGCCCAGGCACGTCATGCGCTGCTTGCCGTGCTCGGTCGCCTGACGCCCGCCGATGCCCTCAGCCTCACGCGCTTCGGCTCGAACTTCGAGCACCTGTGCGCACCCGGCGCCGACGTGCCCGGCCAGGCCCCGCGCTCGTTGCTGAACCGGATCCGCGGCAAGTCGGCAGCGCCGGGAGCAGCTGGCGCGATGGCCATCGCCTCACCACCCACGGTGGAGTGGTTCCGGCACGCGGTGCACGGACTGGAGGCAGACCTCGGCGGCACCGATCTGCAGGATGCACTGCAGGCCGCGATGGCGATCCCTACTGCAGGGGCCGAGGTGAAGGACCTGCTGCTGATCACCGACGGTGAGGTCTGGGCGGTTGCAGATGTCGTGGACCTCGCCGCCCGCTCGGGTCACCGGCTGTTCGTCGTGGCGGTCGGTGCCGCACCGGCCGAGAGTCTCGCCCGCCAGCTCAGCGAAAAGACCGGCGGCGCCTGCGAGTTCGTGAGCCCCAATGAGGACATCGAAGGCGCCATCCTGCGCATGTTCCAGCGCTTGCGCGAGACGCCGAAGCGCATCACCAAAGTGGAATGGCCCACGACACCGGACTGGGAGGCGCCCGTGCCTGCCATGGTGTTTTCCGGCGACACGCTGCACCTGCTGGCCGGGTTCCGTACGAAGCCAGCCGGCGAGGTGCGCGTCACGATCAGCGGCGCCGCGTGCGGCGAAATGCAGCTGCCCTGTGCGGTGAGCGACCCGGTGAACCTGGAGATCCTGCCGCGTGTCGCAGCGTCTCGCCGGCTCGCCTCGCTCGACGATGAAGAGGCCGGCGCACTGGCCGAGCAATACCAGCTGGTGTCGGCACACACGAGCTTTGTCGTGGTGCAGACGCGTGCGGAGGGTGAAAAAGCGGAAACGCTGCCGGAGCTGAAGGCAGTCGGGCAGATGCTGGCGGCGGGATGGGGCGCGACGGGGGGGTTTGCGGACGTGCTTTGTGCGCCCCTGTCGATGCCAGCGCCGACTTTCTCTGCCAGGAGCCCTGCAACACGACAGGTCGCCGGCGAACGGGGCTCAACTAACGCCGATTTGTTTGAGCCTGACTTCGACTCGTATATTGCTGGCGCGAACAACGGGCCGGCCCTGGCACCAGCCCTCCCACCACAGGAGATCCTCGCGCGCTTGGCCCTCGACGCCAGCCACGGCAAGTCATTGCCGACAACGCTGGCAGAGCTCGCCGCACTCGGGTTCCCGCAAGACCTGCTGGAACAACTCGCGGCCCTGGTCGACAACGAAGGCCACGAGGAATCCAGCGTGGTACGCGTCCTGATCGCCTTGCTGGCCCGGTCTGCTGCGGGCGCGGGCCTCTCGATCGAGGACCGGACAGCACTGGAAGGCAGCGTCATGACTGATCGGAAGCTGCGATCGGTCCGAGCAGCAGTCCAGCCGCTGGTCGCAAACGTAACGGTGACTGCGTGGGAGGCTCTGGAGCGTTCTGAAGAGCAAGGCTCATGAGTAGCTCTGAGGCGCCCTGCCCAACTCCTCCCGAATTGCGCTCAGGTAGTTGGCCATGGACTCCGTATCACCACTCTCTCTTGTGGCCGCTGCTGCCAAGGCGCTGTCTTGTACCTCACGCCCCAGAACATCGCGGATCGCTGCCAAAGCCTCGGGGCTTGCCTGTTGAACTATGTCGCGCCCCAACAGCTTCGCTCCGGCTACTTCATAGTCAAAATCAGCGACATGCACGATGTCA
>JAHDYN010000032.1 GCA_023383735.1 Gammaproteobacteria bacterium
GAGGGCATGCCGTAGCCGGTTTCCCAGAAGTTCTCCACCAGCGCGAACTTGCGGTACGGATAGGCGCCCAGCAGTTCGTTGTACATGCGCAGATAGCGGCTGGTCGCATCCAGGTACTTTGCCGCGAGTGCCGGGTCAGGCTCGCGCAGGTAGACCTGGGCCTCGACCATGCCGGCACTGGCGGTGTAGGGCGTGAGCGGGCCGCCGGCCAGCGAGATCTCGTCGACGGCACTCGGTGATTCCCAGCGTGCCATCCCGTCGGCGGCGGTGGACACGCCATTGCCCGGCGCGATCAGGTGCCAGCCTTCAGGCGTGTTGACAGTGAGCGAGTAGGTGACGAGTTCGCCGGCCTGCGCACCGCCGAGCTGCGGATACCAGAGCGTGCTGCCCGCGAGGTAGACGCCCTGCGTGCTGATGATGCCAGGGGTTTCGGCGAAGCTGCGCGCATATTCCTCCGGGCTGGTGGTGGGCGGGATGTCGACCAGGCCGCTGTATTCGATGCGAAACGTGCTGCTGCCGGCCGGCAGCCTGAGCCGGTAGCCCGAGACGCCGCGGCGATTGGCCAGTTCCTCGCTGGTGCCGTTGATGCCCGAAAATACCCTGTTGCCGGCATCGGCCGGCAGTTTTTCCACCGCCGGTCTCGATGCGGTGATGGCGAAATTGGCCGCCAGCACGAACTCGATTTGCTGACCGGCCGCTTCGGCCGGCAGGGTGACTTCTGCCACGCTGGACAAACGATGCGTTGCCGGATCGATGCGGGCGCTGAGCTTGTAGGCGGGCCACTGTGCCGTCTCGGCAGACCGGGCCGGTGTGCCCAGGCCAAGGGCTGTCACCGCGATCAGGGCCGGGAGGGCCGCACTGTACAGTCTCGATACCCGCTTCATGGCCAGTCCTTCAGCAGCTGGAGGAACACCGATTGTAGTCTGTACGGGCCGTTCTGCCAGATGGTGTAAGTTTTCGTCCATGAGCCAGACAAACGCACCTGCCGGTCTCAGCCCGGTTCGCCTGCATGCGCTGGCCGGGCGTCTCGATCATCTGCTGCGTACGCGGCTGTGGGCGCAGATCGTCGCCGCCATGATCCTGGGCGTGACGCTGGGGCTTGGGCTCTCGCCACGGGGCGGGGCTTGGGTGGCTGCCGAAACCGGCGAGATCATCGGCGCATGGCTTGCCCTGCCGGGCCAGGTCTTCCTGGCGCTGATCCAGATGATCGTCGTGCCGCTGGTGGTGTCGTCCATCGTGCTCGGCATCGCGGGCGGCGGCAGTGCCGAGTTCGTGCGGCGGCTCGGCGCGCGCATCGCACCTTACTTCGTGGCGACCACGGTGGTTGCGGTGTTGATCGGCACCCTGCTGGTGATGTGGCTGGCGCCCGGCAGCCATATCGAACTGCCCACCGTGCCGGTTGCGGCGGAACTGCCAGCCGGGGCAGTGAGCGCGCCAGCATCGGCATCGGCATCGGCATCGGCATCGGCGCCGGGCTCGCTGCCGGAGCACATCGTTGCCATCATCCCGGCCAACCCCGGCGAGGCCGTGCTGAATCGCGCCATGTTTCAGCTCGCGGTTCTCGCGCTGCTGATCGCGGTGGCGCTGGTTTCCATTCCGGCCGAGCGGGCGAGGCCGATACTCGACCTTTGCGTCTCGCTGCAGGATGTCGCCATGAAGGTGGTCGGATGGGCGATGGTGCTGGCACCGGCTGCCGTCTTCGGCCTGCTTGCGCGTCTCTGCATCGACATGGGCGTGGGCGCCATCGGTGGCATGGCCGCCTACGTCGGTACGGTACTGCTCGGGCTCCTGGTGCTGATCGGGATGTACCTGCTGATCGTCCTGATTCTCGGTCGCCGCAATCCCCGGGAGTTTCTCCGCGCGGTGCGCAGCGTGCAGTTGCTGGCTTTCTCCACTTCAAGTTCAGCCGCTGTCATGCCGCTGTCCATGACCACGGCGATCAACGAACTCGGCGTACGGCCGGCAGTGGCGAAATTCATCGTGCCGCTGGGCACCACCGTGAACATGGACGGCACCGCGCTTTACCAGGTCAGCGCGATACTGTTTCTCACGCAGGTCTACCAGATCGATCTCGGTACCGGTCAGCTCCTGCTGCTGATCGTTACCACGGTCGGTGCATCGATCGGCTCGCCCGGCACGCCCGGCGTCGGGATCGCGATCCTCGCCAGCATTGCTGCCGGCATCGGCATACCAGCCGAGGGCATCGCGCTGGTCATCGGCGTCGACAGGATCCTCGACATGTGTCGCACCACCGTCAACGTCACCGGCGACCTGACCGCCTGTGTGGTCATGGACCGCTGGCTGCCGGATATCGACACACCAGCCGGTCCGTCCTGAGGTTCTGACGAATTCCGCGAAGCCGTCAGCTGCCGGATGCCCTGCCGGCCGTTGTTCGCTTACACTTCGGGCTGATGCACACTCCATCAACCCGGCCCATGTTTACGCCCAAATTGCTGAGCGTTCTGCGTGAGGGCTACAGCATCGGCAAATTTCGCTGTGATGCGATTGCCGGGCTTACGGTCGCAATCGTCGCCCTGCCGTTGGCGATGGCGCTGGGTATTGCCAGTGGTGCAGCACCCGAGAAAGGCCTGATAACGGCCGTAATTGCCGGCTTCCTCATCTCGTTGCTGGGTGGGTCACGCGTACAGGTCGGTGGTCCCACCGGGGCGTTCGTCGTGGTGATATTCAATGTCATCGCACAGCACGGTTTCGACGGCTTGCTGCTCGCGACCTCGCTGGCCGGGCTGATACTCATCATTGCCGGCTATGCAAAGCTGGGGCAGGTCATCAGGTTCATTCCTCATCCTGTCGTCGTCGGTTTCACGGCCGGGATCGCGGTGATCATCGCGTCGAGCCAGATCAGGGACTTCCTGGGCCTGTCGATTGCCCAGCTGCCCGCCGACTTTGTGCAGCAATGGAAGGTCTATCTGTCGGCGCTGCACGGTATCAACCGGGTGACGCTCGGGGTCGGTGCAGGTTCATTGCTGCTGATTATCCTGTTGCGCAGGATTGCCCCGCGTGTTCCAGGGTTTCTGCTCGCGATCGTTGTTGCCGCAGTGGCGGTGGTTTTGCTTGGTTTGCCGGTCGAGACCATCGGTTCGCGTTTTCCGGAGATTCCGGCCGGTCTCCCGTTGCCGGCGCTGCCGGAGTTTTCCCTGGCAAAGATCCAGGCGGTATTGCCATCAGCTTTCACCATCGCCTTTCTGGCCGGTATCGAAGCGCTGCTTTCGGCAGTCGTGGCAGACGGGATGACCGGGTATCGCCACCGCTCGAACCAGGAGCTGGTGGGGCAGGGTGTGGCAAATCTCGCCTCGGCCCTGTTTGGTGGCTTGCCTGCCACCGGTGCAATTGCCCGTACCGCAACCAATATCAGGGCCGGTGCGCTGACACCCGTAGCCGGCATGCTGCATGCGGCCTTTGTGCTGTTGTTTGTCCTGTTTGGTACGCCGCTGATGGCTTTTGTACCGATGGCTGCATTGGCAGCCATCCTGTTTGTGGTCGCCTGGGGAATGAGCGAATACGAGCGCTTTCTGGGTCTGCTGCGCATGCCCGGTGGCGATCGTGTGGTTCTGCTGCTGACCTTCGGTCTCACGGTGTTTGTGGACCTGACCGTTGCCATCGGCGTGGGCGTCACGCTTGCGTCGCTGCTGTTCATGATGCGCATGAGCGAGTCCGTGCAGATCGAAGATGCGCGGCAGATCGTGCCGGATATCGACCTTGATGACGAGGACGAAAATCAGCGTGAGGCACTGCCTGATGGTGTCGAAGTCTTCCGTATCAACGGACCGTTCTTTTTCGGCGTGGCCAGCGATCTGCTGGACACCCTGCGCCGTGTGGGCCAGCGGCCGCGTATCGTCATCCTGCGCATGCGGCTCGTGCCACTGCTGGATACCAGTGGTGCCCGGGCAGTCGAGGAGTTCGTTCGACAGGCACGAGGTGGCGGCACCCGGGTTATCCTCTCGGGTGTCCAGGCGCAGCCAGTTGAAATGCTGGGTCGGGTTGATCTGGGTGCTGGCGGCAATGAGGTGCTGTATGCGCCTGACTATGCTGCAGCACTGCAACTTGCAGCCGGCTTGCTGCGTTATCCCTGAGCGTGTGGATATACTGCAGCGTGACCATCCCTCTTGCTGAAAGGTGATTGACAAGCCATGAAGGATCTCCCGGCCAACGTAAGCAGTTACAACAAGACCCCCGAGTTCACGCGTGCCACGATCCCCAAGGGCTTGCTGAGGGGGCATCGCACGATGGAAGGAACGTGGGGGAAGATCATCGTTGTGGAGGGGCGTCTTCGTTATCGCATCCTCGAGCCGCAGGTCGAGGAGATCGAGCTGTCCCCCGGCACGTTCGGCATCATTGAGCCGGCCGTGCCGCACGAGGTCGAGCCGATCAACCATGTGCGCTTCTACGTCGAGTTCTATAAATAGCCCTAGACGCTCCGGGAGATCGAAATCGAATACTTCACTCCGGATGATCCCGGCCGCGTGAGGGACCGGGTCGCTTAACGATAGCCCATGCCCATCACGTAATCGCGCAACAGCAGTTCCTCGTTGACTGCTTCATCGAGGAGGACCTGGAGCGCATCTCGCGCATAAAGGATGCCAAGCGGTCGAGAGCACTCGTCGATCACGGGAATTTGCGCCAAGCCACGCTCCCTCATGGTCACCCATACATCTGTCAGCAAGTCGCCTGGACGACAGCAGGTCACGTCTCGCGTCATGACGGCTGCAACCGCCATCATGCAGCTGCCTCCGGCACAGTGGCCGATCTGCCGGACCACGTCGGCCTGGGCAACGACGCCGGTGAGCACGTTATCGTCATCGCAGACGACGACCAGACTGACCTGTGCATTTGACAGCAGCTTTGCTGCCTCCATCAGTGGTGCGTCGTGACGGACCGTGACGAGCCGTTCACGGGCACCGGGCAGGATTCCCTCTATAAACATTTATGAATGTCCTCTTTCCGCCAGGCCACACATATGTCGCTGGCAGCCTTATCGCGGCTTGTTCCTGATGCGTTTTCTTGTTCGTGATTCCGCCTGCTTTGCCTGCGGCGCACTGGCTTGACTGTGCCCGGTGAGGTATTCGCACAGAACCCGCGCACTATTATGCTCAACGTCGCGCGCACTGTATAGCAAGGTCACCGTGCGTCGTCGGCTGGCTGCGAGAATCGGTTGCCAGGCATCCGGGTTGGCGTCCAGCTCTTTTCTGTACCGTCGCCGGAATTCCGGCCAGCGCTCTGCCTGATGCCCGAACCACTGTCGCAACTCCGTACTCGGTGCGACAGCCTTTATCCACTCGTCAGCATGCAGATCCTCTTTCTTCATGCCGCGTGGCCAGAGGCGCTCCACCAGAATGCGTCGGCCGTCACCGCGGGCACGGGCTTCGTAGCTGCGCTGTATTCGAATCATGCCGTCGATCCTAACTCATGCGATACCCGGAACGGGTACATTGCGCGCGGCGGCGCCCAGCAGCTCCTTCCGGACGGTATCCGTGATCAGGGCCGGTGCAGCGTCGTGCAGCAGTGTCATCACCTGACGAACCAGATCGGCTGGCAGCGATGGTGATGCCGAGTCGGCCCGACAGCTGAGTCCAAGTACCTGCATCAACCCGTCCATCTTCGGGGTATTGCTGTCGAGCGCAATGAACGGCGTGCCCAGGCAGGCCGCGGCAATGGAGTAGTGGAAGCGTCCGGAGACCAGCAGCCTTGCGGAGGCAATTGCCGAGAGCCACTCGGCCTCGGATGTTGTGTGACAGAGTTCGATGCTGTCGCCAGCGGCGTGCGTGAGCTGTCGTGCAAAGTCACGATCGTCGGCGGCGAGGTTGGCGTTGGCGCCGAACAGGAACACCGGCCGCAGCCCGGCCTTGCGTCCGGCGATGGCGACCTGGGCGCAGGCCGCAACCGTTGCCGGCCCTGCAGCCACTGAACCGGCGATCAGCAGTCGGTCGTCCGGTTTCCGGATGATGCTCGCGTCGTGCGCCTCTACATACAGCGGCAGACAGTCAAAACCGAGGGTGACCCGAATGCCAAGCTGTTCCAGCAGCGCGGCGCTCACCGGTTCGCGCACCACCACGCCGTCGAGGCTCTGGTAGACCTGCCGGTAAAAATCTTCCACGGCACCGCCAACAAGTCGAGCGCTGCCGGTGGGATAGCAGGAGTGGTTGATGATCCGCACCGGCCGGTCCAAATACCGTCGTGCGATCCATGCGAGATACAGCAGGCTGAGCGATGCATGCGTCGCTCCATGCAGCGAGCCCTCGCCATTGATGACAACCTCGTCAGTGTCTGCCAGCAGCGCACACAATCCGGCATTATCGCGCTGAAAACGCGCGAAGAACGCCACATCGTCGAGCTGCTCCCTGGATGCAGGCAGAGGTTGTAGCCCGGCGAGGCGGTCGATTGGCAGGCCGCAGACAGCCCGGCCCCGTGCCCGCAACTGCTCACGAATGGCAAGGCTCGTGCAGGTGCAGCCCCAGTGGTACCAGTAACTCGTGTCATTGATGAGCAGTGTCCGCGGCATTGCCGGCGTGTCTGGGGCACGGGCGGCAGTGACTGTCGTGGCGACTGCCCGCGGGCGGGACTGCGGCGCAAAATCTTCCAGGGCAGTGCACACGGCGGTGATGACGGTGTCCCAGTCGGAGCGCTCGCCCGGTGACTGGCGGAACAACTGCACGCTGTCGTACCAGCGGCTGTCTGTGCCGTGTGACGGCCAGCGCCAGTCGCTCAGGGCAGGGGCCAGCATCCAGGTGGCGACGCCGAGCGCACCGGCGAAATGCACCGTCGAGTTGTCTACCGATATCACCAGGTCGAGCTCGGACATCAATGCAAACAGACCATCGAGCTCGGCCAGCGGATCGATATCCGGGAAGCAAACCAGAGCCTTTTGGATCATCTCCGGTGCTGCAGCAATCTCGGCTGAGCAATCGCCATGCTGGAGACTGATCAGTTGCATGTCCGGCGCGGCAAACAGGGGTGCCAGTGTCGCCAGCGACAGGGAGCGTGCCTGCCGGGTGCGTGGCGTATTGCCTCCGCGCCAGCTGATACCGATCTTCAGGCCCGCGCCCAGTGCATCGAGGCGCGCCCGCCATGCCTGCCTTGCATCACTGTCGGCATGCAGGAATGCGTCTCGTGCAGCGAAATCGGCTGGCGAGCTGCGGAAGACGCGCGGCAGGTCGCCGAGCGGAATCCTCAGGTCGGCGCTCACCGATTCTCCGGCTGCACCCCATGCCCCGGGCGAGTTCGGCAAGACATTGAGAAAAGTAAACGAGCGCGCCATCACCGGCACGAGTCGCGGATCGCAGAGCAAAGTGAAGTGCGCCGGTATGGTTGCCAGGTCGCGCAGGCAGGAAGCAAACATGACTTCGTCGCCGATACCCTGCTCGGCATGCAACAGCACATGCTGGCCAGTGAGCGCTTCGCCGGACCATTTCGGGAGCGGCACATAAGCTGTGCCTTGTGCGCCCCAGGCGACACCGTGTACAAAACGCCAGGCATAGTCATCCCAGCCGGCGGCCAGCTTTCCGGTAGCGAGCAAGGTCTCGGCGCGTTTCATGCGCAGTTCGGCGTTCAGTGGATCGAGTGCGAGTCCCTGTTCGATGAGTTCCAGCGCAGCTGCGTGATCGCCCTGCCAGCGTCGCAGCGTGGCGAGATTGCCGATTGCGAGCAGCGAGCCGGGGTTCAGCGTCAGCGCACGCTCGAAGGCGGCGATGGAGTCGGCGTTGCGGTTCTGGTCGAAGAGGGCGACACCCAGGTTTTCCCACGCTGCTGCATTGCCCGCATCCAGCGTGACGGCTGTTTCATAGTGCCGTGCCGCTGCCTCGATCTCGCCGTGGGTCTGTGTGACGACGCCGAGGTCATAGTGGTATTTGGCCATTTTCGGCGCGAGGGTTGCAGCACGACCGAGTTGGCGGACTGCCTCCCCGAAATGTCCGCGCTTGAAGTACACCAGTCCGATGAGGTTCAGCACGCGGTGATTTGGCGGGTCAGAGCGCAGGATCTTCCGGTAGATGGCTTCTGCCTCATCGAGCTGCCCTCGCTGGTGAAGGCCGACCGCCTGTTGCAGCAACACTTCGTTCGCTGCCTTGCGCTTCGGGGTTGTCCCTTTATGTGGTCTGGCCATGCCCGCGCAGATTACAGGATGCCGGGTGGGGTGCGCATGATTGCCGCAACCCGCTTGCGCAGTTCGGGTACGACCTCTCTCTCGAAATCCGGATTTCGCTGCAACCAGGGTGTGTTGCGCGGTGATGGGTGCGGCAACGGAAAGTATGCAGGGGCATACTCCCGCCATGACCTGGTCGTTGCGGTCAATGACGACTTGCGGCGGCTGCCCAGAAAGTGTCGCTGGGCGTGTGACCCGATGAGCAAGGTCAGACTGATCAGGGGCAGTTTGGCCAGCAAGTGATCGAGCCACAGTTGCGCACATTCGCGACGCGGCGGCAGATCACCACTGATGTCTCGGCCCGGATAGCAGTAGCCCATCGGAATAATTGCGATGCGCGATGCATCGTAAAAAGTCGCGTCGTTTACTCCCATCCAGCTGCGCAGCCGTTCTCCGCTCGGATCATCCCATGGCATACCGGTCTGGTGGACGCGCAGGCCGGGTGCCTGGCCGACGATCAGGATCCTGGCCGTGGCAGCAGCCTGCAGAATCGGCCGTGGACCCAGCGGCAGTTGTGCTTCGCATGCGCGACAGCGGCGTACGGCCTGCAACAATGCTTCAAGATCAGGAAAATGTTCTGCAGCACCAGCCATGCGATGGTCCGGAAACTCGTTGCGCCTGAAACAAGATGAGGCTGAACAGGGCGGCCACCCGTGCCAGGGCGCCGTGTACAATTTCCATCGGCTGATCATAGCAAGCACCGAGAGATTGTCCTCCAGGGAGGTTGCCCATGTACTACGTTGTCGATTCAGAGAAAACCTTCGAACAGGCGGCCGCAGATCTTGATGCCGCTGTCAAAGCCCGGCAGTTCGGTGTGCTGCACGTGCATGATCTCGGTGCGACCTTGCGCAGCAAGGGCATCGACTTTGCCGAGCAATGCAAGGTCTTCGAAGTCTGCAATCCCGGCCAGGCAGCCAGGGTTCTTTCAGCCGACATGAGCATGAACATGGCTCTGCCATGTCGTATCTCCGTCTATACCGAGAAGGGCAAGACGCGCATCGGCATGATCCGTCCCGAGCCGATGCTCGGCCTGCTGTCCGGGGATCCGGCGCTTGCCGCCATCGCCCGCGAAGTGGAAGTTGCGACCCGAGGCATGATCGACGCAGCGGCGGGATAGGTGGTGCACGAACCGCGCCCCGCCGTCCCGCTGGAGGAAGCGTGGGGCCAGCCCCCGGGCGGCAAGGCGCGGCTCGTGCGTTGAGGGTTTCATCCACGGGATGAATCATTCCTCAACGCAGTCTCAGATCCTGAGACCCCTGCGGAGCGGTTTCAGCTGTAGGTGTCGAGCGTCCTGGCGAGCTCAGCGCGGACCAGGGTGCGCAGGGTTTCCGGTTCGATCACCTCGACCGCCGCTCCGTGCCGGAGGATGTCCATGACCAGTTCACGGGGATCCCGGTAGGGCACGCGCAACTCGTAGCGGCCATCGGTCAGGAACTGTCCGGACTGCTGCGGATGCCAGCGTTCGTCGGCAATCCAGCGGGCGCGCTCCGCCGAAAAGCGCAGCACCGCAGTCCGCGTGCTGCGGCCGGCAAAGATCCCGTAAGCGCTGCCGAAGTAGGCGTCGAGTTCGGCATCGGCGATATCCCTGGCGGCCTTGTCCAGCACCCGCGCGTGACTGATGCGGTCGATGGCGAAGGTGCGCAGTGCCTTGCGTGACGGATCCCACGCATCCACATACCAGTTGTCGCGGTAGTGCGCCATGCGCTGGGGCGAGACCTGCCGCGTGGTGTGCTGGTCCTTCAGGCGGGAGTGGTAATGGAAGGCGAGCTGCTTCCGTTGCAGGACGGCCGAAGCCACCGTGTGGAAATCCGCACCAGGGGCACGGCCGAGTCCGCCCAGCAGACGGACGCGTCGCGGTACTTCACCGAGGTGCAGGTGCTGGTGGCTGATCAGTTCCTCGATGCGCCTCGCGAGCGGTGCCAGATGCTCGCCGAGCAGCCCGGGGCCCAGCTTGTCGAGCAGCCCGTGAAAGGTCACCAGGGCCTGCAGCTCGGCGGCCGTAAACCACAGACCCGGCAGCTCCCAGCTCGGCCCGTCGGGATCCGGCCGATAGACGAATCCACCGTTCTCCTCGTCGGTGTCGAGCGGGGCGCCAAGCGTATCGCGCAGAAAGGCGATGTCGCGATAGAGCGTGGCGCGGGAGCAGTCGCCAAGCCGCTCCATCAGGTCTTTCGCCGATATGGGCGTGCGGCGCGCCGAGAGGATGCCATGCAGGCGGAAGATGCGTTCGTACTTGTCCATCGGCGCCCGCCTATGCCAGCCTGCCCCGGAAGATGAAAAAGGCGGCGCCGAGGATGCACAGCGCAGCCCAGAGGTAATCCAGCTTCAGGGGCTCCTTCATGTAGAAGAGTGCAAAGGGCACGAACACGCCCAGCGCAATGATCTCCTGCAGGATCTTCAGCTGGCCCAGCGACAGCAC
>JAHDYN010000033.1:0-1758 GCA_023383735.1 Gammaproteobacteria bacterium
GGGGCCAGAATGCCTTCCGCAACTTCAAGGTCGTGCCGCCGAACACGGGCATCGTGCACCAGGTCAATCTGGAGTTCCTGTCCCGCGTCGTTTTCGTCGCCGAGAAAAACGGGCAGCGCCTCGCCTATCCGGACACCGTGGTCGGCACCGATTCCCACACCACCATGATCAATGGCCTCGGCATCCTCGGCTGGGGCGTCGGCGGCATCGAAGCCGAGGCGGCCATGCTGGGCCAGCCGGTGACCATGCTCATCCCGGAAGTCATCGGCTTCCGGCTGAAGGGCCAGATGAAAGAAGGCACCACCGCCACCGACCTGGTGCTTACCGTCACTGAAATGCTGCGCAAGAAGCGCGTGGTCGGCAAGTTCGTCGAGTTCTTCGGCGATGGCCTCGCCAATCTGCCGCTGGCGGATCGCGCCACGATCGGCAACATGTCGCCCGAGTTCGGCAGCACGGTGGCGATCTTCCCGATCGACCAGGAGACCATCCGCTATCTGGAGCTTTCCAACCGGCCGGCACAGGAGATCGCGCTGATCGAAGCCTACGCCAAGGCCCAGGGCCTGTGGCGCACCGATGGCCAGCCCGACCCGCTGTTCAGCGATGTGCTCGAACTGGATCTCGGCACCGTGCAGCCGAGCCTGGCGGGCCCGAAGCGCCCGCAGGACCGGATTACTCTCAAGGATCTTTCCGGGGCTTACAGCAAGCTCGAGGCCGAGCAGACCGCCGATGGCAAGACCGGTACCGCGCCCGTCCGGCTCACGCACAAGGGCCAGACCTTCGATCTCAAGAACGGTTCGGTACTGATCGCCGCCATCACCAGCTGCACGAACACCTCCAACCCGTACGTGATGATGGGTGCCGGGCTGCTGGCTCGCAATGCCGTCCGCCGCGGTCTGAGCAGCAAGCCCTGGGTAAAGACCAGCCTGGCACCGGGCTCGCGAGTGGTCAGCAACTATCTGGCCAAGGCCGGTCTGCAACAGGATCTGAATGCGCTGGGCTTCGATATCGTCGGCTTTGGTTGCACGACCTGCATCGGCAACTCGGGCCCGCTGGATCCCGTCATCGAGATGGCCGTCCGCGACGGCAGGCTGATCGGTTGCAGCGTACTGTCCGGCAATCGAAATTTCGAAGGCCGGATCCACCCGCTGGTGCGCAACAACGTCCTCGCTTCACCGCCACTGGTGGTGGCCTATGCCCTGGCCGGTACCCTGCATATCGATATGCAGAAGGATCCGCTGGGCACCGGCAGCGACGGCAAGCCGGTTTATCTGCGGGACATCTGGCCGTCCCGCGCCGAGATCCAGGAAGTCGTGGCGCGTTGCATCGATTCGGCAATGTTCCGCGACAGTTACGCCAATGTCTTCAGCGGCGACAAGAACTGGAATTCGATCAAGGTACCGACCGGCGACCGCTTCGCATGGGCCGAGGACTCGACCTACGTGCGCAATCCGCCCTACTTCGACGGCATGCCCGCCAAGCCGGGTACGGTTGCCGACATACGCGGGGCCCGCGTGCTCGCATTGCTGGGGGACTCGGTCACCACGGACCACATCTCACCGGCCGGTTCGATCGGCAAAGACACGCCGGCAGGCAGGTATCTTCTGAGCAAAGGTGTACAACAGGCTGATTTCAATCAGTATGGTGCGCGTCGCGGCAACCACGAAGTCATGATGCGCGGCACCTTTGCCAATATCCGCCTGCGCAACCAGCTGGTCCCCGGCACCGAAGGGGGCGTCACCATTCATCTGTCCAGTGGCG
>JAHDYN010000033.1:1768-2678 GCA_023383735.1 Gammaproteobacteria bacterium
GACGCCGCGATGCGCTATGTGGGCGACAAGGTGCCGCTGGTGATCCTGGCCGGCAAGGAATACGGCAGTGGCTCGTCGCGCGACTGGGCAGCCAAGGGCACGAAGCTGCTGGGCGTGCATGCCGTCATCGCGGAGAGCTACGAGCGCATCCACCGCTCGAACCTGATCGGCATGGGCGTGCTGCCGCTCGAGTACCTCCCCGGCGAGAACGCTGCCAGCCTCGGGCTCAGCGGACGCGAAGTCCTGGACATCACCGGACTGGACCAGGGCAAGGCCCGCGAGGTCAGCGTTGCTGCGCGTCGCGAAGACGGCTCGATCTTCAACTTCAAGGTGCGGGTGCGCATCGACACACCGAAGGAACGGGATTACTACCTGCACGGTGGCATCCTGCAGTACGTCCTGCGCCAGCTGGTGAGCGGTACCGCCTGACACGCTGACAGCAGGGGATGCACGGGGTCCCGCAGCGGCCGCTCATGCTGACCGATATCGGGGCCAATCTGACGCACGAGAGCTTCGTCCACGATCTGGACGAGGTTCTCGCGCGGGCCGCCCGGAGTGGCGTGACCCGGTTTATCGCCACAGGCACCACGCTGGCCGGCAGCGCGGCGGCGCTGCAGCTGGCCGCACAGCGTCCGGGTACGGTATGGGCCACCGTGGGCATCCATCCCCATCATGCCGGTGAGTTCTCCAGCGATGCTGCCCGTCGTTTGCAAGAAATGCTCGGTGATCCGCGTGCGGTTGCCGTTGGCGAGTGCGGCCTGGACTTCTGCCGCAACTACGCCCCCTCGGGTGATCAGCGCCAGGCTTTCGAGGGACAGCTGAAGATCGCCGCTGACTGCGGCAAACCGGTATTCCTGCACCAACGAGATGCACACGACGAGTTCCTGAGAATGGTGCGCGACTACTGGCC
>JAHDYN010000033.1:2688-7858 GCA_023383735.1 Gammaproteobacteria bacterium
TTCTCTTTCCGGGGGCGTGGCGCACTGCTTTACCGAAGGCCGTGCTGAACTCGACGACTATCTCGGTCTCGGCCTGCATATCGGCATCACGGGCTGGATCTGCGACGAGAGACGAGGTGCAGCGCTGCGCGCAGCGGTCGCAAGCCTGCCCCTGGACCGGCTGCTGCTTGAAACCGATGCGCCATACCTGCTGCCGCGTACGCTCGATCCGAAACCGCGCACCCGGCGCAACGAACCCGCTTACCTCACCGAGGTGCTGCGGGTCGTCGCCGACTGCATGCAGGAGAGCGTCGAGGTGGTGGCGGCAGCCAGTTCACGGAATGCCGAGCGCCTGTTCAGGCTCGCACACGTGACTCCGTCGCATGCACCGACACAGTAGCCGTGCAGAGCTGTTGCCAGTGCGCCTCAAAGCCTTCCGTCAGCTCGGCCTGGTCGGATTGCGATTCGAGTTCAAGATCCTGCAGCAGGGCCTCCAGCATGACGACGCTGCGGGGCTGGCCCTTGGGGAATCTCGCCTTCGGCCCGAAGGCCACGTAACCGGTTACCGGAATCCCGGGCGCCAGCCGCTTTACCGCGGCCAGGCGGTCCCACAGGCCGGCCTGTGGATTGGCAAAGGTAAAGCGATGGTCATTGGCCAGTACCGTCCAGTCCTGCATGCCCTCGCTGCCGAACACGTGGCCATCGACATCCTTGATGTCCAGCACCACGATACCGCGCCGGGTGAGCAAGGCATACTGGAGGTGAATATTGCCACCAGTGCCATCGGGGATCAGCGCATTCTTCAGTATGGCGCAGCTGGCATCATGCAGCCGCCGCTCCACATTGCGCTGGCGCCGGCGCCGGAGCATCCACAGCGTGGCACCGAGCGCCGCCAGCAAGGTGAGCAGAACGAGGACGGCAAGCACCCACAGTGCATCATTGCCGACAGCGTCACCGGGCGACATGGTGTTCAGAGCTGGCTGGCGAGATCAGCGAGCTTTGCATCGATGGTTGCAAAGCGGGACGGCAGCGCGAGCAACGCTGCCAGCTCGGCCGGCGGCGCGATATCGCAACCGAGCAGAGGCTCCACGATCGTATCGAACTTGGCCGCGTGGGCCGTGGCGACGACAGCCCAGTGCCGTTGCCGGCGCTCTGCTTCCGCAAGATGGCGATAGACATGCAGACCGGTAGCCGTATGCGGGCACCAGGCAAGTCCGTGCCGTCCGAACTCATCGCGCAGGCTGCTGCGGATTTCGGCATCCGATACGGCCATCGCGCTGACTTCTTCCCGCAGGCTCGTGATGTCGCCGCACAGCTGACGCAGGCGTTCCATGTTGCTGGGATTGCCGACGTCCATCGCCGAAGCCAGCGTGGCGATGCTCGGTCTCGGCAGCCACTGTCCGGTCGCAAGGTAATCCTCGATCGGGGTGTTGGCATTGGTGGCCAGCACGATGCGGTCGATGGGCAGTCCGAGCCTGCGTGCCCAGACGCAGGCGAAGCCGTTGCCGAGGTTCCCGGTCGGAATCACGAAACTCAGCGACTGGCCGGTTTTTCGCCAGTGCTCCAGGCTGGCTTTTGCGTAGTACGCGGCCTGCGGCAGCAGACGCCCGACATTGATGCTGTTGGCTGAACAGAGCCGGTTCTTGCCGGCCAGCTCCCGGTCCGCAAAAGCCTCCTTGACCAGGCGCTGGCAATCGTCGAATTCACCACGCACCGCCAGGGAAATCACGTTGTCGCCCCAGCAGGTGAGCTGATGCTGCTGACGCGGCGACACCCGGCCGAGCGGAAACAGCACGACCACGCGCATCCCCGGCCGCCGGTGCCAGGCTGAAGCCACCGCTCCACCGGTATCGCCCGAGGTGGCGACCATGATCGTCACCGGCGGCGTGGCAAAGCGTCCGTCGCTGATGATGCGTTCCATGCACGCGGCCAGGAATCGGGCGCCCACGTCCTTGAAGGCGGCAGTCGGGCCGTGAAAGAGCTCGAGCACGGAGAGGTGTCCGCTTTCCAGCTCCCGCAACGGCACCGGAAAGTCCAGCGCCTGCCGGCAGATCTCTCCGAGCCTGCCGGCCAGACTCGATCCGGCGAAAAACGGCGTGAGCAGCTGCTCGGCGATCTCGGGCAGGGTTTCGCGTCCGGCGAAATCGGCCGGCTGCAATACTGGCAGTTGCGTCGGCACATAGAGTCCGCCATCCGGGGCAGTGCCACTCATGATGGCCTGCTCGATGCTGACCGTTTCGCCTCCGCGTGTACTGAAGTACTGCATGGCCGGCATCAGAGTGCGGTGCCTAGATAGGTGGCGAGCCGCAACAGGTCGGCAAAGACGCCGGCGGCAGTGACCGCGCGCCCGGCGCCAGGCCCCTGCACCACCAGCGGATTCTCGCTGTAACGTGCCGAGGCGAAGCGGACGATGTTGTCGGTCAGGTTGATGTTGGCAAAAGGATGGCTGCGCGGCAGGCTTTCCAGCTGCACGGTCGCTGTGCCGCGCTGCCGGTCGAGGCGACCCACATAGCGCAACACCTGCCCTTCGGCGTTGGCTTTCTGCCAGCGCGCGTTCATGGCCGCGTCATGAGCCGGGAGTCCGCGCAGAAACTCGTCGGCATCGCCGCCATCCAGCCCGGCTGGCACCAGGCTTTCGATGTGCACATCCTTGAGTTCGAGGCGCATGCCCATTTCGCGACCGAGGATGATCAGCTTGCGGGCCACATCAAGACCCGACAGGTCGTCGCGCGGGTCAGGTTCGGTATAGCCCGCATCGCGCGCTTCGCTGACGATGGTCGAAAAGGGTTTGCTGCCATCAAAGACATTGAACAGGTAGGCCAGCGTGCCCGAGAAGATGCCGTCGATGCTGCGTATCTCGTCGCCGGTCTCGCGCAGATCGCGCACGGTGCCGATGATCGGCAAGGCCGCGCCGACAGTGGTCTCGTACAGGAAGCGCGTGTTGTGCCGGCGCCGCACTTCGTGCAACTGGTCGTAACTTGCCAGCGACCCGCTGGCGGCCTTCTTGTTTGGCGTCACCACATGCACACCGGTACCGAGCCAGTCGAGGTAGCGTGAGGCCACCTCCTCGCTGGCGGAGCAGTCCACGACCGCTGCGTGCGGCAGATGTTCGGCATGCACGTGACTGGTGAATCGCTCCCAGTCCAGGGGTTCGGACTGCTGCGCAAACAGGGACTGCCAGTTGCCGAGGTCGATACGCCCGTCGACCAGCAGCATGTGACTGGAACTGGCAATCGCCCGCACACGCAGATCAAGGTTGAACTGCGAGCGCAGACGGGGCAGTTCGTTTGCCATCTGCTCGATGAGCACACGTCCGACATTGCCCGGTCCGACGATGCCGATGGAAACGGTCTCGGCTGACAGGTAGAAACCCGAATGCACTGCACGCAGCGCGCGCGTGGAGTCGGCCCGGGCCACGACTGCCGATATATTGCGCTCGGACGAGCCCTGGGCGATCGCCATCACGTTGATGCCGGCCGCACCGAGCGTGCTGAGGAAGCGTCCGGCCACGCCGGGGATGCCGGCCATTCCGTCGCCCACCACCGCGATGATGCTGCACGGCTTCTTGATGGATACGCTCTGGATCATCCCCTGGTCGAGCTCGACGGCGAAGGCCCTACGCACGACCTTGCCGGCCTGCTCCGCCATGCGACTCGGCACACCGATGCAGATCGAATGCTCGGAGCTGGCCTGGGAGATCAAGATGACCGAAATGGATGCTTCGCGCAGCACGCCGAACAGGCGATTGGCGGTGCCCGGCACGCCGATCATGCCTGCGCCCTCGATGTTGACGAGCGCCACGTCATCGACCGAGGTGATTCCCTTGATCGGCTGCTGCGAACCGGTGGCAGGTCCGATCAGCGAACCCGTTGCGGCCGGATTGAATGAATTCCGTATCCAGATTGGAATCGCGCGCTGGACCGCGGGGGCCATGGTCTGCGGATGAATGACCTTTGCCCCGAAGTAGGCCAGCTCCATCGCTTCGTTGTACGACAACGCGCTGATGATCGTGGCTTCGGGAACCCGGTTCGGGTCTGCGCTCATCACACCATCCACATCGGTCCAGATGGTGATCTTTTCGGCATCAACGAGTGCACCGACGATGGATGCGGAAAAATCACTGCCATTGCGCCCCAGCGTGCAGAAAAGACCGTCGGGCTCGGAAGCAATGAACCCGGTGACCACGGCAATGCCGCGAATGTCTGCCCCGAAGTAACGACTGGCATTGGCCCGCGAGATCTCCCACTGCACCGCGGGCCCCATCTCGCCCCGCTCGATCACGATCAGGTCGCGGGCATCCACCCAGCTGACCGGCCGGTCACGCGACTCGGCCTGCGCACGTTCGGTGAGATAGGCGACGAGCAGGCGCGAAGACCACAACTCACCGTAACCGGCTACCAGGTCCCGGCTGCGCTCTCCTGCCTGCCGAACCAGTGAAATCGAGTGCAGCAGACCGCCGAGATCCGTCATGTCGGCAGCAAAAACGCCGAGCAGCTGATCGACCCGCTCCTGCTGTTTCAGCAGGGCGCCTGCCGTCGCACGGTAGCGGCTGGCGATGGCCTCCTGACGACTGGCCAGATCCGGGGCTGACTGCTCGGCTGCGGCCACGAGACCCAGCAGGGCATCAGTCGTTTTCGCCATTGCCGAAACGACCACAGCCTGTCGTTCTGCTGGGTCGGCAAGCAGAATATCGGCGACCCGGCGAAAGCAATCTGCATCGCCAAGACTGGTACCGCCAAACTTGTGAACCTGCCAACCCGGCTGCGCCATCCGTGCCTTCCTGCTCTTGGGGGGAAAAATCGCTGGCAATAATACCTGTTCCGGCCGGCGGCCACAGCGCCTGAGGCCAGCAGGATCGGTTTGTAGGCTAGAATTCGCCTCAACCCCGGCCCAGGATCGTTGCACGTCGAAACATGGCCAGTATCTTCGTCGCCGCAGTGGACTCAGCGCAGGATCGCGCAGACCTTGAAAAATCGGTCGCGATGCCGATCGAGCGCCAGCATGTCATCCGCAGCTTCAGCGACGCCACCTATCCGGAACTCATAGACATCGAGCGTCGGGGCCACGGATTCTACGGCTGGGGACTGCGCGGTGAGCCGGAGAACATCCAGCACTGGTTCCAGATGGGCGTTGGCGATTTCGTGCTGCTCGTCCAGCGGGAGCACTTCCGCTATTACGCCAAGGTCCTCGG
>JAHDYN010000033.1:7868-10572 GCA_023383735.1 Gammaproteobacteria bacterium
GGGCGGCCAGCCTGATATGGGGTACGGATCGCCCCGAGCAGGAAATTCGCGAGTATCTGTTCTTTCTGTCCGAACCGGTTCCGCTCAACCTGCCCTGTACGGAACTCGCAGACTATCTGCCCAGGGCTGCCGGCGAGATCAGTCGCGTGCCCGCGGAGGGAATCGACCGGATCGAGGCCGATTTTGGCGGCATCGAGCGCTTCGTGCGCCGGCGCCTGCTGAATACCTCGGTGGGCGGCCCCATTCTCGACATGAGCGGAATGATCCGCATGTCGGAACGCGATATGGCGAAACTCCAGCTGCTCGAACCACAGAACAGCAAGGAAGGGCGCCAGGCGGTCGTGGACACGATCATCAAGCGCCGCGGTCACCCCGGGTTCCGGCAGGCCCTGCTCGAGGCCTACGAGTACCGCTGCGCGATCACCAATTTCACGGCCGTCGATGCGCTGGAAGCGGCCTATATCGTGCCGTTTCGGGGCAAGTCCACGCACCACGCCTCGAATGGCCTCTTGCTGCGCGCCGATGTGCACACCCTGTTTGACCTGGGCAAGATCGCGGTGGACACAAAGACCATGTCGGTGGTCATCTGCGACGACCTGATGGAGACCAGCTACCGGATCCTTGCCGGGCGGCCCCTGCGTTATCCGCGCGACGAAAGCCACCGGCCCAGCACCGAAGCCCTTGATCTTCACCGCCGTCTGGCGGGACTCTGACTGCTGACCGGTATACTCGCCCCATGTTCATGACCCGCGATGAGTTTCTGGGCTGGCCGCGCCGGGCCATCACGCTGCTGGGCATGTCCGGTGTCGGAAAAACCACCCTCGCCTACAAGCTGCCGAGTTCCAGCTGGTTTCACTATTCGGGCGATTACCGGATCGGCACCAAGTACCTCGAGGAACCCTTCCTTGACAACGTCAAGGAACAAGCCATGAAGGTCCCGTTCCTGCGCGATCTGTTGCGCAGCGATTCAATCTACATTTCCAGCAACATCACGGTTCACAACCTCGAACCGATCTCGACCTTTCTCGGCAAGATCGGTGCGACTGCGCGCGGCGGCCTGCCCTATGCCGAGTTCCTGCGGCGCCAGCGCCTGCACCGCGATGCGGAGATCGCTGCCATGAAGGATGTGGCAGCCTTCATCGGCAAGGCTCACGACATCTACGGCTACGATCACTTCCTCAATGATGCGGGCGGCAGCATCTGCGAGCTCGACGATACCAGCATGCTGGAAGTGCTCGCCAGGCACACCCTGATCCTCTACCTGAAGGCCGGCGAAGACATGGAACAGGAACTCATTCGCCGGGCAGTCGACAGGCCGAAGCCCCTGTACTATCGCGAAGAGTTCCTGGAAGCAAAGCTGGCTGACTACCTGGCAGAAACCGGCTGTGATTCGGCCGCCGCGATCGATCCCGACAGCTTCGTGACCTGGATCTTCCCGCATCTTGTCCAGCACCGTCGACCACGTTATGCCGCGATTGCCGAACGATATGGCTACACGGTCAACGCCCGTGACATCAACACCCTGCGTGATGAGGCCGACTTCCTCGATCTGGTCTCCACGGCGATCGGGCAGCGCAGCAATTCCGGCACCAGGTAATCGGCATGGGCTTTTACAACAGCCGGATCCTCCCCCGCCTGATCTCGGCAGGGATGAAGAACAAGGCGATGACCAAGCACCGGCCACGCATCCCGGTGCTGGCGAGCGGCCGGGTCCTCGAGGTCGGCATGGGATCCGGGCTGAATATTCCCTGGTATGACCACAAGGTCACACATCTGTTCGGGCTGGAGCCATCGGAAGTCCTGCAGGCCGAGGCTGCCGCGCTTGCCGCAGCATCCAGCACCCCCTTTCCGGTCGAGTTTCTGACCGCCGGTGCGGAGAGCATTCCGCTGGAGCGCTCAAGCATGGACTGTGTGGTCAGTACATGGACGCTGTGCTCGATTCCGGAACTGGACAAGGCCCTGGCCGAGATCCGGCGGGTGCTGAAACCGGGTGGCCAGCTGCTGTTTCTCGAGCATGGACGGGCACCGGATGCTGCAGTGGCACGCTGGCAGGATCGGCTCGCGCCCGTGTTTCGCGGCCTTGCCGGGTGCAATCCCAACCGGCAGATCGATGCATCGATAGAAGCCGCCGGGTTCAGCTTTACCGAGATCGAGCGGAGCTACTTCGACGGACCGCGATTCATCTCCTGGCACTTCGTCGGCTCGGCGACTCCAGCCCCGAAGTAGCCTGCCGGTTTTGCAGGCGACTGCGGAACTGGCAGAATGGCCGTTCCGCAGACGACCCCCACGACGACCTCAGTGAGCATCCGATGATGGACAACAAGAAGGGCGAGCGGCCCCTCGACGGCTACCGCGTACTCGAAATGGGCCAGTTGCTGGCCGGCCCTTTTGCCGCCAGCGTGCTGGGCTATTTCGGTGCCGAAGTCATCAAGATCGAACCACCGGGCAGCGGCGACCCGATTCGCACCTGGCGCGTCATAAAAGACGGCGTATCGCTGTGGTGGCACAGTCTGGGACGGAACAAGAAATCGGTAACGATAGACCTGCGCACACCGCGCGGCCGGAAGCTCGCCCGCGAGCTCGCGCTGAAGTCGGACATATTGATCGAGAATTTCCGGCCGGGGACGCTGGAAAAGTGGGGCCTCGGCCCGGCTGAGCTGTGGAAGGACAACCCCGGCCTGATCTACGGCCGCATCTCCGGCTA
>JAHDYN010000034.1:0-9872 GCA_023383735.1 Gammaproteobacteria bacterium
ATCGCTACGCGCCGCGTGAAGTGGAATCTCAAGTATCAGCAGAAACACGGCATAGAAACCGGCCGCGCGACCGGTCTGGGCGAAGCCGCCGAAGAGAACCTGGGCCGCCTGAGCAAGCGCATCTACAGCGCCCTGCACATGAGCGGTTATGCGCGCATGGACTTCCGCATGCGTGCCGACGGCAGCGTCTACCTGCTCGAGGCCAACTGCAATCCGAACCTCAGCAATGGCGAGGACTTTGCCGCGGCGGCCGCTGCCGCCGGCATCAGCTACGGCAGCCTGCTCGAGCGCCTGGTTCGCCTCGGCCTGGATTACCAGGCCGAATGGCGAAATTCAGAAGAAACGGCTTAGGAGACGACAAGCATGAGTACTGATGAGCTGAAAACCTTCATGGCGACCTACGACTGGGCAAAGACCTGGCGGGATCTGCCCTGGGCGCACGATGAAGCCACGCTGTTTCTGGCCGAGCTGTGCGCAAAGCGCAAGCCGGGCAGGGCCCTCGATATCGGCTGCGGTGCCGGGACTGATTCCGTGTACCTCGCGCAGCGGGGCTGGGAGGTCACCGCGCTCGATTTCATTCCCAAGGCGCTGGAGTTCACGCAGGCGCGCGCGCGGGAGGCCGGCGTCGACGTGCAGCCGGTCGAGGCCGACATCACGGCGTGGCGCGCGGAGCAGCCCTTCGACCTGGTGCTCGACCACGGCCTGCTGCACAACCTCGATCCGCTGCGTCACGCCGCCTACCGGGAGACCGTGCTGCATGCGCTGGCCGACGATGGCGATTTCATCCTGCTGCACTGGCACCCGCTGTTTCCGGGGCAGGGCAACGGCAAGATGGGGCCGCGGCGCGCGAGCCGCGAGGAACTCCAGGGGTTCTTTGCGCCGGACCTGCAGGAACGTTTTTTTGCCCGCGAGGAATTCGAAGACCTGCCCGCGGTGGTCGGTGGTGGCATGACGCAGGCCTACTACTGGTTCCGGCGCAACCAGGCGCAGCTGAAACCGGCCGTGCTGATGGAGCAGGTACAGGCGACCTTTGTGCGCCACAAGGTGGATGCTGACGGTTTGCTGGCTGCCGCCGGCGATGCGCCGATAGCCGCCCGGCTCGCTGCGCCGGATCTGCTGGGTCGCCTGATCGGACCAGGCCGGCTCGGCATCACCCACCAGGTGCCGGATCCGGCCGACGCCGGACAGCGCCTGCGCGAGTGGTCGATGCATGCCGGCCTCGATCCGGATCGGGTGGACAGGCTGTTCCACCTGTTCATGTCCGCGGACCATGGCGACATCTGTGGAACCGCGCCCAAATGCCCGCAGTGCGAAGTCCGCTTCTGCAAGCGGCTGCGTCATCGCTGAGTTCATGCCTGCGCGGGCCTGGCTGCGATGCGCCGGCCAACAGATGAACATGAATATTTTGCCCGGCTGAAACCGCAGCAACACCAACGGCGAATGCTAGAGTGAAGCGCTCGCATCGAGCATCCGGAGCCGTCCATGTTCATCAATTTCTGGTACCCCCTCGCCCTGGCGAAGGACGTCAGCGCCGACCAGCCGACCCGTGCACAGGTCTTTGGCTTGCCGTTCGTGGTTTTTCGCGACAGCGAGGGCCAGGCACGCGTGCTGGCCGATACCTGCGTGCATCGTGGTGGTTCGCTCAGCAAGGGCCAGGTCAAGGACGGGAGGGCCGTGTGTCCCTATCACGGCTGGGAGTTCGGGGGTGACGGCAAGTGCAGCAAGGTGCCTTCACTCGGCGAGGCCACGAAGATCCCCGCCCGCGCCAAGGTCGATGCCTATCCGGTGCAGGAGAAGTACGGCATCGTCTTTGCGTTTCTCGGCGACCTGCCGGAGGCAGAGCGCCCGCCGCTGTACGAGATTCCCGAGTTCGGCACTGAAGGCTGGAAGTGCCAGACCTATGTGCTGGACCTCAACGCCTATTACCAGCGCTCGGTCGAGAACGGCATGGATCCGATTCACAACGAGTTCGTGCATCCGCTGCAGGGCGCACCGAAGATGGCACTCGACCTGCAGCGCAATCCGCTGCCGATGGAAGAAATCCCCTACGGCAGCAAGTTCTTCCTGGCCTTCGCCGACAAGGACGACAAGACCACCCTGTCAGGCGACCGCACCGGCGAGCGCACAGGCGCTGCCGGGTCCTGGTACCAGGGGCCCAACCAGCTCGTGACCTGGATCGAACTGACGGCGACAAACGCCTTCCACCAGTACCTCTTCGAGCAGCCGATCGACGAGAGTCACACGCGGATCTACTTCCTCAACCTGCGCAACTGGCTGCTCGACGACAAGCACGACCAGCGCGTGGAGGAGCTGACGCTGAACATCGTCCACGAAGACATCGCCATCCTCGAGAACCTGAATCCGGTACGCACACCGGAAACCAACAACAAGGAGATCCTCGTGCCCGGCGATGCGGCTGTCCTGCGCTATCGCCAGCACCTGAAGGAGTGGCAGGCCCGCGGCTGGCGCATCGACATGCATGCGCTGCGGGCCAAACAGGGCGATGTGGCCTTTGCCATACCCTCGCCGGCACGTCGCGAATCCGGCAACTGGGTGCTCGATCCGGTGCCGCTGATGCGGGCCAAAAAGAAATAGCCGCTCAGGTCTGGGTCCAGGGCAGGCCCGCCACCTTCCAGCCGCTGATGCTGTTGCGGTGCCTGTGCTCGTCGAGCGCGCCTTCGAAGCCTTCGGCGATGTTGTAGCAGGCGGTATAGCCGAGCCCGGTGCCCTGGATCGCCGCGATCTTCGAGCGTCCACCCGACTGGCACAGGAAATAGACGGGCGCATCCTTTGGCACCTTGCGTGCCTCCAGCGCGGCCTGCAGTTCGCTGACGAAGTTCGGGTTCGGGCCCTGCATGGTCACCCACTGCAGGTAGATTGGCTCGAGTGAAATCGGACTGAGGTCGGGTTTGCCGATCAGCGTCCACTCGATCTGTGTGCGTACATCGACCAGCACCGCGTTCTGGTCAGCGCTGAGCACCTCCCATGCCTGCCTGGCGGTGACGTCACCGGCATAAGCGCCGGTCGGTGGCTGGTACTCGGGAAATTTGCTCATGTCGTGTCCTCGGCGTGGCTCAATTCAGTTCTGCGGCAGGCAACTCCACGCTCACGGTAAGTCCGCCTCCCGCGCGCGGTGTTGCAACGACGCTGCCACCATGCACTTCGAACACGCGCCGCGCGATGGCGAGCCCGAGCCCGGTGCCGCTGGTGTCGTCCGCCGACTTCGGCGCGCGCACATAGGGATCGAAGATCCGCGTCAGCAGTTCGGGCGAAACGCCGGGGCCACGGTCCATGATATCGACATGCAGGCGCCTGCCATTGCGTCTC
Organism: Gammaproteobacteria bacterium; assembly: GCA_023383735.1. Taxonomy (GTDB): domain Bacteria; phylum Pseudomonadota; class Gammaproteobacteria; order Steroidobacterales; genus SHZI01. Next base: position 3,328 of record JAHDYN010000034.1, read on the forward strand.
GCCGCGACGTCCACGACGGAATCCGGCGGCGCATGCCGGATGGCATTGCGCACGATATTCTCGAACCCGCTGCGCAGCAGTTGCGGGTCCCCGATCATCTCGAGTCCCGGGGCAGCGCTCAGTGCCAGACGGCAGGGGTGCGCGGCGGCTTCGATCTCCTCGTCGCGGAGCAGTTCTGCCAGCAGCGTATCGAGACGCACCAGCCGGCGCACGATTGCGGCGGCGGCATCGAGTCGCGAGAAGCGCAGCAGGTCGCCGATGATCAGGTTCATGCGCTGGATTTCCTGCTCGATCCGCTCGCGCTCGGTCGTGCCGATCGATTGCCGGTGCTCGGCCAGCGCCAGTGCCGCCTGCAAACGGGCGAGCGGGGAACGCAGTTCGTGCGAGAGTTCGCCCATCAGTTGCTGGCGGCTGGCGAGCAGGGCCGCAAGCTTGTCGGCCATCGAGTTGAAGTCGGCAGCCAGCGCGCCCAGTTCGTCGCGGCGCCTGGTGATCGTCGCAGGTACGCGCGCTTCCGTATGACCCAGGGCGAGTTCGCGCACCGCGACCTGCAGCTCGCCGATGGGCCGGCCGACGGTGCGTGCGATCAGCCAGGCCACGGTGGCGATCACCAGCAGGGCCGCGATCAGCAGGCCGGCCGCGGTTGCCGGGCTGCCCCAGACCGAGATCTGGTTGGGGAGAACCAGAAAGGCATAGGCATGATTGTCCGGCCCGATGAGCTGCGGCGCGAGCCGCACCGGCCGGTAGTTGCTGGTCGGCAGTTCCGGCGCATTCACGACGGAGTGACGCACGAAATTCACGTAGGAGGGCGGTATGCGCCGGTCGAGAATGTCGTCGCCGTTTTCATCGAGGATGAATATCGTCACGCCGGACGGGATCGCGGCGTCGGTGCGCAACCATTGCTCCAGTGCCGGGCGGCCGCCACTGGCCAGCACGTCGGCAGCCGTCCGGCCCAGCGCGCTCTGGCGCGTGGCGATGTAGCTCTCCAGCTGGAATGAGGCGACGGCAACAACGCTCGCCACGGCGAGGCCGATGAACGCCAGCAGGGCCGCGCCGATGTACAGCGACATGCGCAGATAAAGCCGCTGGTAAGGGAGCTTCATCACTCAGGACTTGTTCAGGACAGCGGTATCCAGTACATAACCGTGCCCGCGCAGCCCGCGGATGCAAGCTGCCGCGATGCCGGCATCGGCCAGCTTGCGCCGCAGCTTGCTGATCAGCGTGTCGATGCTGCGGTCGTAGGCCTCGATCGGCCGGTCCAGCGCAAGCTCGGTGAGTCGCGCGCGCGACAGCACCTCGTCCGGGTGGCGCATCAGCTGCTCGATCACGCGCATCTCTGCGGCCGTGACCGCCACCGGCGCATCGCCGACCTGCAGTTCGCAGCGGCGCAGGTCGAGGCGCAGTGGCCCTGCCGTCAGGGTTTCGCTTGAACGGGCCGCGGGGGGCTCGCTGTGCGAGCGCTTGAGTATGGCCCTGATGCGCGCGGCCAGTTCGAGCGGACTGAAGGGCTTGGGCAGATAGTCATCGGCGCCGCCCATCAGGCCGAGAATGCGCTCCGACTCCTCGCCGCGCGCGGTCAGCATCACCACCGGCAGCTCGTGCCGGCTGCGCAGTTCCTTCAGGGCCTCAAAGCCGCTCATGCCGGGCAGCATCACGTCGAGCACCAGCAGGTCGGGCGGATCCGCATCGATGCGCGCGAGGCCGTCCTCGGCATTATGCAAAACGTCCACGCTGAAGCCCTGCAGTTCCAGGAACTCGCGCAGCATGGCTGCCAGACCGGCATCGTCGTCAACGAGCAACAGGCGGGGAGTGGCTGGGCTCATGCGTGCAGCTTAGCCGACGATTGCCATGGGTTGCGCTCTATTTGCCATTTGTTGACACACCCGGCCGGCCGGTCTGTCTAGACTGGATTCCACAGGAGGTGGCTGCATGACCTACGTTGTGACCGAGAACTGCATCCGCTGCAAGTACCAGGATTGCGTGGAGGTCTGCCCCGTGGATTGTTTCCACGAGGGGCCGAATTTTCTGGTCATCGATCCGGCCGAGTGCATCGACTGCTCGCTGTGCGAGCCGGAGTGCCCGGCCAATGCCATCCATGCCGAGGATGATCTGCCCGCCGGCATGCAGCAGTTCCTGGGGCTGAATCGCACTCTCTCGGCTGTCTGGCCGGTGATTACCGGCCGCGGCCAGGTGCCCGCGGACGCCGCCGAATGGGACGGCGTCGATGACAAGTTGCGTTACCTGGATTTACCGGAGAAAGTCGCATGAGCGAAGCAAACACGATAGCCCAGCCGGCACCCGCAAAGTCGAAGCTCTGGAAGCCCCCGATCGTCGGGCTTGTCACCTTCGTGCTGATGTTTCTGGCGGTGGGCCTTGGCCACACCCTGATGGTGATGATCGAGCACTACCTCGGCAGGGAGACGACCCTGGCCGTGTCGCCGCTGCTCGGCTTCAGCGGTATCGTCATGCTCTGGTACGGGGTCAAGTCGAAGAACGAGACCTTCCAGACCTGGATCGGCTTCTTCGGTGGCCTCATGGTCTGGATGTGCTGGGTGGAGTTCTTCTACATGTGGTATGGCCGCATGAACTGGGGAATGCTGCCGCGAATGGACGGCGCAGGCGGCCTGGAAGTCAGCGGCACCTATCCCGAGTACATGATCATGGGATCCACGATAGGCCTGCTGCTCATGATGCTGTGCTTCTATACCTTCGACAAGGACACCCGCTGCAACATGTTCCTGTGGTTCCAGGACAAGCTGGGCCTCAGGGAAGGTCTTGGCCCGAGCACCAAGACGGCGAAGGACCGCAACTACGCCATCATCACCTTCATGGAGGTCTTCTTCGTCACCTGGTTCTGCTATGCATGGAACCTGCTCACCTTCGATCCGGGCCTGATGGGCAAGGGCAACCTGTTCCTCGCCGTCAACCTGGGCTCCGTGTTCATCGCCGTGGTCTGGGCGGGCTTCTGTCTCACCCGGCTGATCCAGTTCAAGCGCACGGCCACCGCCCTGCGCTACGCCATCCCGGTGGGCAATATCGCCTGGGTGAACGTGGAGATCCTGGAGAAGCTGGGCCTGATGAGTCACGAGGTCTTCCTCGATCCCTGGAGCCACACGCTGGAGGCATCGGTCCTCCTGGGGGCCCTCCTGACCCTGATCACCCTGCTGCTGATCGCCCCCAAGAAGCCCTCCGAGCTGGGCCGTCGCGTCACACCCGCCACCGAATGAAGGACGGATCCCGCCCCATGAACTTCCTGAACCGAAAGCACCGCCACCAGACGCTGCCTGCCCTCGCGCTGCTGCTCGCCGCGTGCGGCGCCTCGGCCGAAACGCTGGTGATGCCCCGCGGGATGGGCGGCGTGCCCGATATCGGTGCGATCCCCTGCTCGGTGTATAACGAAATGGTGAGGATCGCCGCACTCGGCAGCCGGCACTCGCTGATCACCTGGTCCGCGGGCTACCTACAGGCGGTCACCGGCAAGTCGCTGCAGGACGCCGTGAACGCAGCAGACCGCCCGGGTTCGACCTGGACCTACAACCGCCTCGGCGATGAACTCACGGCTTTCTGCAAGGCCAATCCCGAGGCGCTGACGCGCGACGCGGTGCTCAGCGTGGCCCAGGCGCTGCAAGCCGAATAGGCTCCGCAAGCCGGATATTAGAAGCTGCCACTGGCCTCGTGGCAGCCGCCCGCCGGGACCTACCCGTCCCGCATGTGGGGAAACAGCAGGACGTCCCGGATGGACGCCTGGTTGGTCATGAACATGACCAGCCGGTCCACCCCGATGCCGAGGCCGGCGGTTGGCGGCATGCCGTACTCGAGGGCAGTGATGTAGTCCGCGTCGTAGAACATGGCCTCTTCGTCACCGCCGGCTTTCTGTTCTACCTGCGCCCGGAACCGCTCCGCCTGATCCTCGGGATCGTTGAGCTCGGAGAATCCGTTGGCGATCTCCCGGCCGGAGATGAAGAATTCGAAGCGGTCGGTCAGGAACGGGTCGCTGTCCGTCCGGCGGGCCAGCGGGGACACTTCGGCAGGATAACCGGTGACAAAGGTCGGCTCGCGGAGCTGGTGCTCGGCGGTCTTCTCGAAGATCTCTATCAGCAGCTTGCCCGCACCAAAGGATGCCTTCACCGGAATGCCCAGCGTCGTGCAGGCCTCGCGCAGCGCGACAGGGTCCCGGAGCCGATCCGGCGGGAAGCCCGGGTTAAAGGCGAGGACGGCCTCCTCCACCGAGATCCGGCGAAACGGCTCCGACAGGTCGTACTCGTGCCCCTGGTACTCGACGACGGGCCGGCCGGCCACATGGACGGCGAGACTGCGCAGCATGTTCTCCAGCAGGTCGATGAGCGTCGTGCAGTCGGCATAGGCCATGTAGAGCTCGAGCATCGTGAATTCGGGATTGTGCTGGGTCGACACGCCCTCGTTGCGGAAGTTGCGGTTCAGTTCGTAGACCCGCTCGAAGCCGCCGACCACGAGGCGCTTCAGGAAAAGTTCCGGCGCTACCCGCAGGTAAAGCTGCCGGTCGAGCGCATTGTGATGGGTCACGAAGGGACGAGCGACCGCCCCGCCGGGGATGGCCTGCATCATCGGTGTCTCGACCTCCATGAAGTCGAGAACGTTCAGGTACGAGCGCAGGAACTGCACCACACGGGTCCGGGTCTCGAAAACCTGGCGGGTCTTCTCGTTGACGATCAGGTCGATGTAGCGCTGGCGGTAGCGGGTCTCCTGGTCCGCAAGACCGTGAAACTTCTCGGGCAGCGGCTGCAGTGATTTGGCGAGCAGGCAGAGTTCGGCAGCCTTGATGCTGAGTTCCCCGGTCTTCGTGCGGAACACGGTACCGCGCAGGCCCACGATGTCGCCGAGGTCCAGGGACCGGAACAGGGCATAGGCCTCATCCCCGATCGCGTCCTTCTGCAGGAACACCTGGATCCTGCCCGAGCGATCCTGGAGCGTGGCAAAGCTGGCCTTGCCCATGATCCGGCGGGTCAGCACGCGCCCCCCCACCTGGACCTCAACCGGGTCTGCCTCCAGGGACTCGCTGCCATGGCCCTCGTACAGGGCATGCAACTGACCGGCCAGTGCCGTTCGCCGGAAGGTGTTCGGCCAGCAGAAACCCGCCGCGCGCAGTGCGTGCAGCTTGGCGCGCCGCTCCGCAACCAGCCTGTTCTCGTCGTCCGTCATGCCCCTGCCCCGCTCCCCTACAGGCCCTGCTTCAGACTGGCCTCTATAAACCTGCGCAGATCGCCATCCAGCACCTTGTCGGGACTGCCCGACTCGACGCCCGTGCGCAGGTCCTTGACCCGCGACTGGTCAAGGACGTAGGAACGGATCTGCTGCCCCCAGCCGACGTCGGATTTGCTGTCCTCCAGTGTCTGCGCCTCCGCGCGCCGCTTCTGCTCCTCGAGTTCGTAGAGCTTGGCGCGCAGCATCTTCATCGCGGTTGCCCGGTTCTTGTGTTGGGACCGCTCGCTCTGGCACTGCACCACCGCATTGGTGGGCAGGTGGGTGATGCGCACCGCGGACTCGGTCTTGTTGACATGCTGGCCGCCGGCCCCGCTTGCCCGGTAGACGTCCACCCGCAGATCCGAGGGATCGATTTCGATCTCGATGTCGTCATCGATCTCCGGGGAGACGAATACGGCTGCGAACGAGGTGTGCCGCCGGTTACCGGAGTCAAAGGGCGACTTGCGGACCAGGCGATGCACGCCGGTCTCCGTCCGGAGCCATCCATAGGCATGGTCACCGATGACGTGGATCGTCGCGCTCTTGATGCCGACCACCTCACCCGCCGACGTCTCGACGAGCTCGGCGCTGAAACCGTTGGCCTCGGCATATTTCAGGTACATGCGCAGGAGCATTGCCGCCCAGTCCTGGGCTTCGGTACCGCCGGCGCCGGCCTGTATGTCGAGGAAGGCATTCGCGGCGTCATGCTTGCCGGAAAACATCCGCGAGAACTCGAGCTTCTCGACCTCGCCGGCGACGATGCCCAGATCGCGGACCACCTCGGCAACCGTGGCCTCATCGTCCTCCTCCTCCGCGAGCTCAAGCAGCCCCGCCGCATCGGCCAGGGCGCGTTCGATCCCTTCGATGCGCTCGACCACGGCCTCGAGCTCGGCCCGTTCCCGCCCCAGGGCCTGGGCGCGGGCCGGATCATTCCAGACGGCGGGATCCTGCAGGGTCTCGCTGACCTCGCTCAGGCGGCGCAGCCTGGCATCGAAGTCAAAGGTACCCCCTCAGAGCGCCACTGCGCTCCCCGAGGTCGCGAATGCTGAGCTTGATCTGGGCTGTTTCCATGGCCGGACGCCTGCACGAAAGCGCGCATCCTAGACGCATTCAAGATGCTCAACAACCAGCTGATGGCGCCGGCTGTCCTGCCAGTTGTTCACGTCCAGGCGGTACAGCAGGCGCACCCGCGCGGGCAGCGGGGTACCGAGCGGCGGGCGGCTGAAGGCGATGGCATCGGTCCAGGGCCCGCCGTCGTCGTGCCGGACCCGAAGCCGCAGGTGCCGCTCGCCGACCACGCGCTGCTCCCGGACCCGGAAGCAGTT